>CAZFHF010000197.1:2826-6204 GCA_964518655.1 uncultured Bacteroidales bacterium
CTTTTGTCAGCAATAGTGAGGTTAATGAATACTATAATGAGAATTCATCTAATTTTTTGCTTAATGATAATCTCGTCAAAGCATTATTTGTACAAATACCAAGAACATCTCCGGAAATTTGGAAGGCACGTAGGTGGTATAAATCAGTCAATGAAGGAGATTTAGATAAACTGGAAGATTACTGCTTTAAATACGCTACAAAATATGATTATTTTAATGAAAGCTGGATTTATTTTTCAGAAATAGAAAAAACTCTTCCAATTAAAATAGACAATCCGGAACAATATTTAAAATACCGGAAATATATTGAAATAAAGGACTCTACTTATTACTATTTTGTGAATATTAAAGAATACAGATTAATAGGTACTGTCACTCCCCTTGAAATTGTTAGCAGTAATATAAGAAATATAATTTTAAATAAAAGAAAAATACGGCTTATAAAAGAGCTCGAGTCTAATATATATAATGACGCCTTAAACAGGAATAACTTCACCATTTACTAGAAAAATAACATGTATAAAATATTATATTTCTTATTGGTATTGTTTTTTTTGCAGAATTCTGAATTATCATGCCAGGAAAAAATAGTAGACCAAATAATAGCAGTAGTGGGTGATAAGAAAGTCCTGTACTCTGATATTGAAAAGCAATATTACCAGATGCTGGCTCAGGGATATAAGGATAAGGGTGATTTACGCTGCCAGTTATTTGAGGAATTTTTATCACAGAAGCTATTAATAAACCAGGCAGAATTGGATAGTGTTGAAGTAACAGATGTGGAGGTAGATTTACAGCTGGATCAGCGTATGAAGTATTTTATTAACCAGCTGGGATCTGAAGAAAAACTAATTGCTTATTTCAATAAATCAGTACTTGAAATTAAAGAGGATTTGAGAGAGGCTATCAGAGATCAGATACTGACTGAACGTATAAGGGTTGATATTGTAGGTGGCATTACTGCAACACCTTCAGAGGTGAGAAATTTTTATAAAAAATTACCGCCTGATAGCATTCCCTATGTAGATGCTGAAGTTGAGATTAGCCAGATAGTGATATATCCTTCAACAAGTGAGGAGGCAGTTTTTGAGGTGAGAGAAAAATTACTTGACCTGAGACAAAGAATAATAAATGGAGAGTCATTTGCTACCCTGGCAGTATTATATTCTGAAGGGCCTTCAGCTACAAAAGGGGGTGATATCGGATGGGCGAACAAATCCGAATTAGATCCCGAGTATGCAAAAACGGCATTTAGCCTGAAGAAAGGGGCTGTTTCAAAGATCGTAAAATCATCATTCGGGTATCATATTATCCAGCTTATTGAAAGGACTGAGGATAGGGTTCAAACAAGGCATATTCTTATGAAGCCTAAAATAGAAATAGAAGCAAAAGAAAAAGCAATAAGTAAGCTGGATAGTATAGTAACACTGATAAGACTTGACTCAATAAAATTTGATAAAGCAGCAATGTATTTCTCCCAGGATGAGGATACCAGAATGAACGGGGGACAGCTTGTAAATGATATGACAGGTAATGCTAAGTTTGCACTTGATGATTTTGAAACACGGGACTACCTGGAAATTAAAAAACTGGATTTGGGAGAAATTTCCGATCCCTATGAATCAACGGATAAACATGGTAATATTGTTTTTAAAGTTGTTTTACTGAAATCACGCACAAATCCACATGTGGCAAATCTGAAAGAAGATTACAGCCTGTTGAAACAAATGACTATGATCAATAAACAAAGCGATATTATTGACAGCTGGATTAAAGATAAGATTGAAACCACATATATAAAGATTGATAATACATATAAATATTGTGATTTCAGAGTGAAAGAATGGCTGAGATAGGAACATTATGAATTTATATATCTGATGAATTATCATACATGTATAAATTTTAAGAATCAACAGATAAAAGTTACTCTCCTGTTACTGTTCTTTTTTACTATTTTCCTAATACCTTCCTTTGCACAGCAAACACGTAAGATAAACCATAATTCTGACAATATGGAGTTTGATAAAAATCTGGCTAATGGCGCTTACAGATTGCTTGGAAATGTTGTTTTTAAACATGAAGGTGCAGTTATGCATTGTGATAGTGCATATTTCTACTCTGACATAAATTCCCTGGATGCCTTTGATAATGTATATATTAACCAGGGCGATACACTTCATTTATATGGTGATTTCCTGCACTATGACGGAAATTCAAGAATGGCCAATGTAAGAAGGAAAGTTAAGTTGGTAAGTAACGAAACCCAATTATTTACCGAAGCCCTTGATTTTGATCTGAAATCCAGCATAGGATATTATATTTCATATGCAGATATCATAAATGGTGAAAACAAACTGAACAGTAATGAAGGTTATTATTACTCAAGCAGTAAGATGTATTTTTTCAGAGATAGTGTCGTTATAGTAAATCCCAGCTATACTATATACTCTGACACATTAAAGTATAATACAATATCCAATGTTGCTTATTTCTTAGGACCTACAGAGATTATAAGTGACAGTAATTATATTTATTGTGAGGACGGCTGGTATAATACTGAAACTGATGTCTCTTTGTTAAAGAAAAATGCACGCCTTGAGAGTACAAATCAGATACTGAAAGGAGACAGTCTTTATTATGAAAGAACTTTAGGGTACGGAGAAGCATATAATAATGTGGAACTTTTTGATATTGAACAGAATATAATATTAAAAGGCAACTATGCAACTTATAACGAAGTCACTGAAGATGCTTTGCTAACTGACCAGGCAATGCTGATTCAGATTACAGATCCCGATTCAATATATATTCATGCAGATACTCTGCTCTCGGAAGTTGATACAAACGGATATAAACTGTTAAAGGCTTACTATAAAGTAAAAATGTTCAAATCAAATCTTCAGGGTAAGTGCGATTCAATGTCATACTCTTTTGCTGATTCAGTTATAAGATTATTTAATGAGCCGGTATTATGGTCAGAAGAGAACCAGCTGACATCAGAATATATGGAGATCAGGACAAAAAAACAAAGGATTGACCAGCTGCATCTTATGAGACTTGCGCTAATAATAAGCATGGAAGATTCTGTAAAATTCAATCAGATTAAAGGGAAAACGATGGTCTGTTACTTTAAGGATAATGAGCTGTATAAAGTTGATGTTAACGGCAATGGGCAGACAATATACTATGCCAAGGATGAAAATCAGATTATTGGTGTGAATAAAGCAGAGAGTTCTGATCTGGTTATTCACCTTGATGGGAAGGATGTAAAAGAAATTATGTTTTATACTAAGCCTGATGCTATATTATATCCGCTTGAAACAGTGCCGCCTAATGAACATAAGTAAAAGAATTTTGTGTGGCTTGAGCGTTATA
>CAZFHF010000198.1:0-6174 GCA_964518655.1 uncultured Bacteroidales bacterium
GCAGTTTACTTTCAAAATACCTGCAATTACCGGGAAATATCCGGAGATTTGATTTCCTTATTATGCGTGGTTTGCAAGTAATTACTTTGCTATATTACTATAACGAAAGGGAAATTTTTTATCAACTCTCCTCATAGTATAATAACAAAAGCCGATACTAAGTAATGTAAACAGGATTATATACTTTGAATATAAAACAGACAGGCATGCAAAGACAAATAATACCATATTTATTATCAGGAGATAAACAACTGTTTTCTGGTGTGAATAACCTGCCTGCACAATTCTTTGATTTGCATGTTTTTTATGAGCCTGAAGAAGCTTCTCCCGGTTTTTTATTCTTCTGTATAATGTAAAAGTTGCATCAAACCAGAAAGCACAGGAAATAATAATCCATACAAGAATTGAAGAAACATTGTTATTCTGATAATAAATAGCCAGTACTCCGATATTAAAACCCAGCAGTGTACTGCCTACATCACCCATAAATATTTTTGCCGGCTGCCAGTTCCATATTATAAAACCTAATGCTGAAACAAAAAGTATAAGGGCTACCGGATCGCCAAAGACAATAAATGCTGCCATTGTTATAAATATCACCTCAGCAGCAACATACCCGTCAATACCATCAAGGAAATTAAATATATTAACAAGCCATACCAACGCAAAAACTGAGATGAAAGAAAGCACCCACTTATTTTGAATAATTGTTATTCCCAGATCAATTTTCTGTAATCCCCCCAGGAAATATACGGCAATACATCCTGTTAATATTTGCAGCCCCAGCCTTATTCCTGCATTAAGATTCCTTATATCATCAATAATGCCAGCAATAACTAATATAATGCCTGATGCAAAGGCAAGGAAATAATATAATCCAATTCTCCCTGATAGATAAAAATATAATATCCCTAAAAACCATGCTACAACAATGCCTATACCTCCACCCTTTGGTGTAGGTATTGTATGTGAACTGCTTTCAGTGGGGAAATCCAGTAAAGATTTTCTTATGGCTAAGGAGCGGAAAACATATGTTATCAGTAATGATATTATAAATAATGTAAAATATATAATAATGATACTTAACTTCATATGCAAATCAATTAATACAGGACAAATATTACTTGTTTATCCTCATAAAATGTAAATTTAGGTCTAATTTTAGTCAGGGCAAAACTGCCTGAATCACCTATTTATTTTCAATCTCGTACCAGTCGCTCCAGGTAAAGCCATGTACTCCCTTGTAATATCTGAACATTATCCTCCTTGCAGCTTTATCAAGTTTAAGCCATCCCGGACTATATGTTTGTTTTTTATGAAGGTCTGTCTTATATCCTTCAGCTGATTTAATCATTTTTACAGCCCTGTCAAATGATATTTTTTGATCCTTTTCCAAAAAAAATTGTTGTATAAAATTATCCTGCACATAACAAACTTACTAATAAAAAAACCCCGATAATTATTTATCGGGGTTTTCTTTTAATAAGATATATTAAAAATCCTTATCTACAAGTAATTTGTCCCTTTCCATAATTATGCCCCATTCCTCAAGTACATTAAGTGAATGTTTAACCATTCTTCTGCATTCCATCTCAGAAAGACCATACTTTCTTGACAGAATAAGTATTACAGAGTTAAGTTTTTGTTTTCTTATAGCAGATAAAAGAATATCCCCGTTAAAATCAGTAAAGTTATATTCAATTTTTTCTCCATTATCTACCGACGTATAAGCAATAACCTTACCATTTGAGTATCTTTTGATTTTGTAGGCAGGATTAATCTTTATAACATCAGTATCATCGAAATAATTGGTTAGACAGGAAGATGATGTTTCAAAGGCAAACACCAGGATAAAAGTTAGGAAAAAGGTTTTGGTGATTTGTAATAATCTGAATAATGCAACAGGTTTCATTTTTAGGGCTTTATTGTGAAAAAATATTCTTAATATCTTCAAAATAGGGGGCATAAAATTAACATTTTTTTATTAAAAAAACTAATTACATTAAAACAAAAACAACTCTGCATGAAAATTGTTCATATTTTACTGCATTTTCATTGGTCTTTAATAATTGTTCGTTTACATAAAAAAAAACGACATTCATACAGTTACCTTCTATTTGTCAATTATTTACCGCCACTTATCTAATAGTCTATTGCTCCTTCAGGTTTTTATTCTATTATTGTTAACGAATTACACTAAAAAACAATTATCATGAAAAGGGGTAGCATAAATTTCTTAATAGTTAAACAAAATAGGAGAAACGTTTATGTATCATTTGAGAATATTGACAAATTAAATATTCTTGTTTCCGAAGAAATAAAAAATACTCTGTTCAATATTATTAAAGTACCTCGAACTAACTTAATACTTAACCTGGGTAACATCAAATTCGTTGATAGTACAGGATTTGGTGTACTGAACTTTATTGCAAGGGTTTCACGTACTTTTGGCTCATTCTTTACACTTTCCAATGTTTCTGACGAATTATTGGAACTTATTAATGTTTACAGGAAGTTTAACATTCTGGAAATAAATAAAATCGAAAAATCTGAAATAAACCAGCTTACAGTTGCCTGACAGAATGTTCTTAATCTGAACTCACATATTGATTAATATTCTTAATTAATAACATTACTGTTAAGAATACTTCAAATGTTATGGTATAACTGTATTATTTTATATCGACTGTAATTTTTAATTTTTCCCTTTTTTTGAAGTCATCTATAGCCAGTCTTATCAGTTTATCTGTCAGTTCTGAATAGGATATCCCGCAATATTCCCAAAGCTTGGGATACATACTTATTTTAGTAAATCCCGGAATTGTATTTATCTCATTAACAGTAATTTTTTCATCAGGTGTTATAAACATATCTACCCTGGCCATACCTCTGCATTCCAATATTTTAAATGATTTAACAGATATTTCCTGAATTCTTTTTAGCAGCTTATCAGGTATTTTTGCTGGTATTTCAAGGACAGCCCCCTTTTCATCAATATATTTGGCGTTATATGAATAAAATTCATCTGCCGGCAATATTTCTCCGGCACCTGAAGCTATTGGATTTTCATTTCCCAGTACTGCGCATTCAATCTCCCTGCCTTTTATCTCCTCCTCAACAATAACCTTCAGATCATAACTAAATGCTTCTGCAATAGCTTCTTCATATGTGTTAATGTCATAAACCTTATTTATTCCAACAGATGAACCGAGATTAGCAGGTTTAACAAAAAACGGAACCCCTAATTCACCTACTATCTTCTCATATGAGTAATCTGACAATGTATCCTCTTTGATTGTTAAAAATTTTGCTATCGGTATTTCGGCATCCCTTAATAAACGTTTCATTATGTCTTTATCCATTCCTATTGCTGAACCGGTAATCCCTGCACCTACACAAGGTACATTTGCCATTTTTGCCAGCCCCTGGATAGTTCCATCCTCACCATAAGGACCATGCAGTACGGGAAATATAACATCAATATCTCCGGCATATTTATTATTATTTAAATTTATTAATTGTCTGCTTTGTCCTGTAGGAGTTAATGCAATCTCGTTTCTTTGATCTGCCAGTTGTATCATCTTCGGATTCTCTGAATGTAAAAGCTGCATTGAATTTTCATTAAGAAACCATCTGCCTGAGCGGTCTATACCAATCAGTACAGGCTCATACAGTTCTTTGTTCAAAGATTCAATTACATTACTGGCTGATTGGAGGGATACCTCATGTTCAGCCGATCTGCCTCCGAAAACAACAGCAACCTTAATTTTTTTCATCTTTTTATATATTAACTTACATAAAAATATATCCTATTGTAAAGATAAGCTATAAACGGAATGAATTTTTATTAGTGTAAAATACGAATTAAATGAAAAAATGTAAAATAGCCATACAATATTATTTTTTATGTTCAGCATAAATTCACTAATTTTAATGAGGTATAAATAATCAAGCAAATCAAAAATGAAAGTACTTAAATTTGGTGGCTCATCAGTCAGTTCTCCTGAAAACATCTTAAGAGTTAAGAAAATCATCGAAAGTCAAAAAGACCAGGTTGTGGTGGTAGTCTCTGCGGTCCACGGTATCACTGATAAGCTGGAAGAACTTGGCAGACTTGCAGCTGATGGAGACAGTAACTTCTTTAAGACTTATAATGCAATTGAAATAAAGCATTTCGAGTTAATAAATTCGCTGTTTAAGGACGCTGCCAGAAAAGAAGTGCAATCCCAGGTAAATGCGTTGCTTAAGGAACTAAGCAATATCATTAATGGAATAAATCTTATTGGAGATCTTACTTTAAAGGTTAATGACAGGATCTTAAGTTTCGGCGAACGGCTGTCTTCGTGTATCATAAGCAAAGTAATAGATAATAGTGTACTTATCAATATCAGAAATTTTATAAAAACCAATAGTGAATTTGGTAATGCCAAAGTGGATTTTACCCATACAAACCGTTTGGTCCGCTACCGCTTCAAAACAATAAAAAACACTGCTATTGTTCCGGGATTTATCGCACACAGCGACAGGAATGAAATTACTACATTAGGCCGCGGAGGGTCTGATTACACTGCAGCGATAATTGCTGCTGCACTGGACGCTGACCAGCTTGAAATTTGGACTGATGTTGATGGATTTATGACTGCTGATCCCTGGATAGTACCAAAAGCATTTCCTATTGAATCATTAAGTTATGCTGAAGCTATGGAACTGTCACATTTCGGTGCAAAGGTTATATATACACCTACCATTCAACCTGTTTACCATAAAAAGATCGATGTTGTTGTTAAAAATACTTTCAATCCTTCGGCAAAAGGTACTATTATAACTAAAGATGCAAATGCTATTGAGAAATCGTTGATCAAGGGTATATCATCTATGGATGATATCACGTTAATAACAGTACAGGGACCTGGCATGGTGGGAGTTAAAGGTATATCCAGCCGTATCTTTGGTACCCTTGCAAGAAATAACATTAATATTATATTAATCACCCAGGCATCGTCCGAATATTCAATAACATTTGCTGTAAATCCGTCAGATGGTAAAAATGCAGTAAGTGCATTAGAAAAAGAATTTGAACGGGAGATAAAATATAGTAATGAGTTAAACATTCAGATTGAAAAAGACCTGTCTATTATTGCTATTGTTGGTGAAAGGATGAAAAATACTCCCGGCATTTCAGCAATTCTTTTTTCATCTCTAGGAAGAAACGGAATAAGTGTAATTGCTACAGCACAAGGATCTTCAGAGTTAAACATCTCCATAGTTATAAAGAAAGACAGCCTGAAAAAAGCTTTGAATGTTATTCATGAGGGTTTCTTCCTGTCACATTATAAGGAGCTACACCTGTATCTGATTGGTACCGGAACCGTTGGCGATATTCTGCTTAACCAGATTAAGACCCAGCAAAAAAGACTGCTGGAAGAGCATAAGTTAAAGATTAATATTATTGGTATCAGTAACTCAAAGAAGATGCTTATAATGCAAAATGGAATCAAGCCTGATAACTACAGGAAAGAAATGGAAAAAACAGGAGAAAAGGCTGATATTGATCTCTTCGTTGAGAAGATGAAATATTTAAATTTACGAAATAGTGTGTTTATAGACTGCACAGCAAGCAAAGATGTTGCTTCAATATATAAAAAAGTACTAAATTCATTTATTTCAGTCGTTGCAGCCAATAAAATAGCATGTTCATCAGAATATTCGCTTTACAGTGATTTGAAGAAGACTGCCAGGGATAAAAATGTTAAGTTTATTTATGAGACAAATGTTGGCGCCGGACTCCCAATAATAAATACTCTGAATGACCTGATAAAAAGCGGCGATAAAATAATTAAAATTGAAGCTGTATTATCAGGAACATTAAATTTTATTTTTAATGAATTAAATGAAGAAACCCCTCTCAGCAAAGCTATTAAGATAGCAACGGAAAAAGGTTATGCAGAGCCTGATCCCAGGATCGACTTAAGCGGTATCGATGTGAGAAGGAAATTACTAATTCTGGCAAGGGAAATAGGACAGGAAATAGAGCTGGAAAATATTGAATTAAAACCTTTCCTGCCTGAAGAATGCTTTAAGGGTTCAATTGATGACTTCTGGAATAAGGTTAAAAAGCTTGATAAAGATTTTGAGGCAAACAGAAAGAAGCTCCTTTCCGAAAACAGGAGATGG
>CAZFHF010000199.1:0-6161 GCA_964518655.1 uncultured Bacteroidales bacterium
AATATGCATATAAAATTTCTTCATTAAAATACCTGGTTGATGCCTATGATGAGGATTTCTGGGAACAGTCGTTATATAACACATGGCTTTCCGGCATCCGGGAGTTAAACCCGCCGGCATCATCCAATGGTCTTCCATATTTCATGCAAACCACTGCCTGGCATCATGAAAAAATCAACACACAATTAACATCCTGGGCTGAGTTAAGGCATGATAACATTCTTTATGGTAAACAATCATATACAGGCGGTACAGGTTGTTCTTACCCCTATACATATATTGAGCCTTACCCTGCATTATATGAAAGACTTCAGATTTTCTCTGAAAATGCAGCGGTTTTCTTCAGTGAAGTGTTTGATGGCACAGAGCTTAGCAGTAATAATAATATAGTTAATTACTACACACGCTATGCTGAGATCATGGGTAATTTCAAATCAATAGCCCAGAAAGAGCTGGCAGGTTTGCCGATTAATGCTTCTGAGATCACTTTCTTAAAGACCATGATCAATTCATTCATGGCTTCAGGACCTTCTGTTACCGGCTGGTTCAATGATCTGTTTTTTGATATTTTCCTGGGATTAAGCTGGAATTTTGTCGTAGCTGACGTTCATACACAGCCGACAGATGAATTCGGACAAATAGTGGGCCGTGTGCTGCATGTTGGAAATGGCAATATTAATAAAGGCGTATTTCTTGCTCCTAATCCCACAAATCCTTCACAACTTATGGCATTTACAGGCCCGGTATCATCATTCCATTATGAAATTACGGATAATTTTTACAGGTACACTGACCAGGAATGGGAAGAGAAGTTTTTTCCGGGAACAAACTTACCTGAGCGCCCTGACTGGATATCAGTTTATATGGCAAGCAGTACAGGGGATCCCTTGCCTTCAGGCAGAAAACTTGAAGGAACAATATGTAATGCCACAATAATAGAACCATCAACTATATCCCGGGACATTGATTATTTGCTGGCATTTCCCAACCCGGCAACAGATATGGTTCATCTGCGCTTTGTCCTGAACAGGACAAACCATATAAATGTTGAAGTATACGATGCAACTGGCAGGAGGGTAAGCGTAGCTTTTAGCGATTGGTTAATGCCTGCAGAACATGATATATCAATAAACCTTAACGGCTGCGAAAAAGGTTTGTATATTATCAAATTAAAAGCTGATGATGTAGTATTATCAAGAAAGGTTATGGTATTTTAAAAAAGGGACAGCGCCCCGGGGACTGCGTCTTGGCGCTGTCCCCCACCTGGGCGCTGTCCCTTTTTCGTCCCTTTTCGATTATAAATTTACAAAAAATACCGGAGATAACGAAGCAACTAATGATTACCGGCAGGTTCCCATTCCGCGAATGTTTCGATATAAACCTGCACCTGCGGTTCTGTACTGTATTTCTCATTATAGTTGTAATACCACCCCAGGTATTCCGAATCACCACCGCCCTGGGTGGTTATCAGGAACCTGTTTGGCAGATCTCCGATGTTTATAGCCTGGTCGCGTGCCGAGGGCTTGTCGCCACCCTGCGGATCAATAGCCACCCATCCGTAATTCGGCAGGTAGATCTCAGGCCAGCGGTGAAAAGTATCGTCCATGCTTGCATCGTCACCGCGCACAACCAATGCTCCCACATATCTTGCAGGCAGCCCTGCAGCCCGGCATAAAGCAATAAAACTAAAGGAGTATTCAGAACAGGAGCCGGTGCCGCGCTGTAAAACAACAGGTGCCACATTCCAGCCGCCCTCAAGTTTATATTCCAGGTTATTGCGCACATAATTGAATATCCTGCGGGCCATCCAGTAAGGATTTGTCTCATCACCAACAATTTCTTCCGCTAATTTTTGTATATAAGGATCGTCAATCATGTACTTGCTGCCATTAGCAGTATATAGCAGGCAGATATCCTGCGGAACGGCTTTCAGCGAGCCGACTTTATCCGGGTAGATAAAATACCGAATAGCAGAAATCTCCGCCTCCACTACCATTATTGACTGCACTGTCTCATTTGTCGGTATATCCTGATAATTAAACTCAGCTACCGGCTGCTGCCAGCAGTCCTTCTTAACTTCAAACTGCTTTGGTGTAAATGACTTTTCCAGAATCTTCTGCTGGGGCATATTATCAGGAATGGAAATATAAACATCAAGACTTTCCAGGCTTCCCTGTCCGTATACTTTCACCTGGTGAGTAAACGTTATCTTCGCCCTGCGCGTATCACTCAGCTTAAATGTCTCGTCATCATTACGAACAACCTGGTACAGGGAGTCATTCTGATAGTCCACATTCCAGAGATAATTGCCGTCCCACGCCAGCCCTCTTGAATAGGGGCCGGGAGAATCAACGATGATTATTACCTCACCCGATTCGGGATCGATCATATATATTTCATTAAAGTACCGGTCACTGCTCCACAGGTATTGCCCGTCAAATGTCAGTCCGTTTACCGATCTTGCCGGGCCGTCAAATTTCTTTACAGCAGTGCCGTCACTAAGATCGATTTTCATTATTGTATTTTCTTTGTCATCGCCCACCCACAGCGTTTTATCTGCCCATGCCAGCCCTTCCGGGTAAATACATGGTGCATCTATTACTGTAAGTATCGTCCCGTTATCCGGATCGATCTTAAATATTTTCTTTTGTGCCTTGTCAACATTCCAGAGGTATCGGCCGTCCCAGGCCAGACCCATAGGCCAGAATCCCGGAGAGGGAATCTGATGAACAATTGCTCCTGATGCCGGATCAAGCTTAAATATCATATCTGCTTTATAATCTGCCACCCACAGGTTGCTTCCGTCAAATGCAAGTCCGCTGCAATATTTTCCGGGCAAAGGGAAAGATTTGACAACTTTCCCGGGATGCGACTGCAAATCCTGGGAATAAATAAAAACAGCGGCTAAAAATATGATATTTCTTGTTATTCCGGCAATTATCTTTTTCATTATCAGTGTTTTATTTATTAAGACAAATAATGATATAAATTTATTCAATTAAATCGTTATAACATTAACTTATTCTGAAATAGTTATTTATCTATCCACTTTTTAAATTCATTTACTTTATCCCTGCTGACTACCAGATAATCGTCGTTAATAGATGGTATCTTCTCATTGAACCTTAACTGCAGCCTGCTTGACGAATAACTTAAAATATCACTTATAGCATTAATGTATACCAGGCAATTCCGGTTAATCCTGAAGAACTTATCAGGATCAACTATCTTCTGCAGATTATCAAGAGAACTGTCGATGGCATATTCTTTACCTGAGAATGTTCTAATGAATGTTGCCCGTTCGAGAATATAAAAACAGCATATATCATTTACCTGTATCGACTTGTAATGTGATCCTATTTTAATAAGAAAACGGGTCTTATATTGTTTACTTAATTCAGACATTAATTGCTTTAATATATCACCCGGCAGCTTAAAATGGAGATCCTTGAATTTATCCAGTGCATTGCGCAGGGCATCCTCCTGAACGGGCTTTAAAAGGTAATCAATACTGTTTAGTTTGAAAGCCTGCAGCATATATTCATTGTATGCTGTTGTAAAAATCACCGGAGTATATATTTCAATTGTCTCAAATATTTCAAAACACAATCCGTCGTCAAGCTGAATATCAATAATGATCAAATCAGGCCGGAGATTATTTTGCAGCCAGTTTACAGTCCCTTCAACTGTCTCTGTTACTCCGGCAATTGTTATTTTATCATCTATCCTATTCAGGAGACGCCTTAATTTATAGGCCGCAGGCTGTTCATTTTCAACAATAAGTATGTTCATTATAATAAAGGTAGCTTTACAATGAATTCAGTATTTGTCTCTTCAACGATAAGTTCTTTTCCTGAAATAAGCCTGACACGTTCAGTAAGATTCTTAAGTCCCATTTCCGTGGACTTCAGCTGCCTGGCCATTTTCTGAAGGTTATTCTTCACAATTATCATTCGATTTTCAACAAAAATTATAATCCTTAACGGATTTTCCCGTGTTGCCATGTTATGTTTGATTGCATTCTCAACAAGAATCTGAAGCGAAACAGGAATAATAGAGAAACTGCCTTCATCCGGCGCATTTATAGTAAGTGATATTTTTTCTTCATCCCTTATTTTATGAAGATCAAAATAATCGTTTATAAATGCAAGTTCAGATTCAAGGGGGACTTTATCCTTGTGGCTGTTTTCCAGGATGTACCTGTAAATTGAAGATAATTTGCCTATAAACCTTTCAGCAACCCCGGGCTGTGAACTTATTAATGATGAAGCAGTGTTCAGACTGTTAAACAGGAAATGCGGATTTACCTGGTTTTTGAGCGTTTCGTTTTGAAAGATAAGGTTCTCTTCCTTCAGTTTCCGTTCTCTCTTTAATGCATCCATCCATTGCACAAAAAGAAATATCACCGCACCAAAGGACAAACCTTTTATTGTTGGCATAAACCAGGACTTATATTCAGAATGAAAGAAATTATAAATCACGCCGGACAAGTCAAAGCCATCTATCAGGTTGTTAAAAAAGCGAAACAATATATAAATAGCCATTGCAGAAAAGAAACAGGCAATATAAAAAATTATAAACCTGAAAAGGATATTCCGGAGAAACTCCTTGCTTGTGGTCTCGGGTCCCGGCCTCCAGAATATCTTTCCGGCAATGAATATGAACACTTCCAGTTCAGTAAAGATGAGGGTTATTAATCCAAGTTTATCCCTTAATGATGTTGAATATTCTGCAGTTAGCGAAAAAACAACCACCATCAACACCGAAAAAAGAAGGAACAGGACATGAGTAAACCACCTGCGCTGGTCAATAATCTTATCAATACCGATACTTGTCATAAATACAAAGTTACTAGTTCTTACTGAATTTCCTCAACCCACAATTCCCTGATTGTCTTAACCAGGAATTTACTGTCCATGCCCGTTATCTCAATTTCCTGGATTGTACCGCTAAACATGTCAGCACGCCCTATAAGCCCGGTTTTAAGTGAAACCCATGCTGTACCCCAGTATTGTTCGGTTCCTTTTGTTTTCAGACTTTCCATTGACAGTTCAATTTTATTGTCAATTGCCCTGTATTCAATAACCGCAAATAATTCATCATTAATTGCTGAAATTCCTGTCCAGCATAATTGAATCTCAGCATGAGAGTAAGTCCCGATATCTGACATGTTAAATTCACCTTTTATTGAAGGAATGCGGTAAACCTTGTTTAATTCCAGAGAATCAGTATGATCCCAGGCAAATCCTTCTATTGCCATCATATCCCATACAAGGTTTCTGGAAAACACATTTTCAGGGCCTGCAGGAAAATCTTTGAAAGCCTGGGGATCCAGCATTTCCGGAGAAGGAACATATTTAAAATTTTCCATATACTCTTGTTTTATCCCTGCCGGAAAAGGCTCTGAGTAATTATTTGAGTTGGAGATATAAACATCATTCCATCTCACATTACCATTTTCAATGCCCCTGGTATAATCGCCGGTAACTTTCGTTTTACCGGTAAAGTTCCCGTAAAGATCCCTGTTGGTGTAAACTGCTGTCATCCTGTATTTCTTCATCTCATTGCTTACCGGTACCGAGGTAAGTTTACTCAAATATTTTTGTATGACAGCCTTTTCGCTCTGTCCATTGGAAGCAGCAGTTGTAATTATCAGCAGACTTATCAGCAGTCCTGCTAAACACGGATTTATTGTCTTTTTCATTGTCTTAAAATTTTATGATTAATATTAAATTAAGAACAAAGAAAAACGATGGCATATGTAATAAAAAATATAAAATGCAGAGCAGTGGAATCTTAATGCAGAGCAGTATTATAATCCGGTTTAACCGAAATAGCTTATACCGAAGAGCAGGCACAGGCAGGGAAATCCTGACTTATGGATTGTGAAGGCAAAGGGACAAAACCAGAACTATTTTGAAAAAGATTTAAATGTGATCAGAAGGATCGCAATTGCCAGCATCAAATTTTAAGTGAAATTTAATTTTATTTCAATATAATTTTTGAATAACTTAACCAACCTTAATATTATTATAGCTTTAATCTATAATAAGCTAAAATTTCAAAGTATAACTGGATTTTAGTAAAGAACAGATAACAAAGTTATTGCTTGATAAGCTTTCTAACTTTAGTATATCCAGGAGTAGATATTTTGTAAAATT
>CAZFHF010000200.1:0-4492 GCA_964518655.1 uncultured Bacteroidales bacterium
GAATGGTTATTATTACAGGGAAGGGAAATTCTACAGAAGAGGGTGGTAAGAAACCAAACATTTATAAATTTAATGAAATTGGTGGTTATGCGATCGGTATGGCTATATCAGCGAATAGATTATTTTCTGTAATTACTGATTTAAAAAGTAATATTCTGGATAAAGTCTCGGTAACTCTGAAAGCCGATGAAGAGTTTGAGAGTGTTCTAAAGAAAATAATTGATTCCTATAATTATCTTACAAGAAACCCGGAAATTCACAAAGAAAAAATTTTAGGTCTGGCAATAGGAGCCTATGGTATAACTAATTTCTCCAAAGGAGAAGTTATTTTTTCACCACATTTTCCATCATGGGGCAAAAATTTAATGCTGAAAAAAAAAATAATTGAAAAAATACCAGAGGATATACCGGTAATAGTAGATAACCATTCAAGGTTCCAAGTTTTTGCTGAAAAAATTTTAGGTCTGGCCAAAGATAAAAATAATGTTGTTGCCTTACAGGCAGGAAAAGGACTTGTGGCGGGAGTGATAATAGAGAATGAAATCAAAAGGGGTAATCATTCTTTAATTGGGGAAATAGGACATATGACAGTAGATCCCGAAGGAAGAGAGATATGCTCATGCGGAGGCAGAGGTTGCTTTGAAGCGATGGTATCAACCAGTAGAATATTAAGAATGGTCAAAGAGAAATATAATGAATATCCTGATTCCATAATTTTTAATGATAATGGTCCTGACGATGTAGATATTTACGATATATTTGATGCATCAAATAAAGGGGATAAACTCGCATTGGAGCTTATGGATGATATTATAAGCTGGTTCGGAATTGGCATATCTAATATTATTCTCATGTATGATCCGCAGGTTATGATTATTCAGGGCATTTTTACGAAAGCAGGAAAATATTTTCTTGAAAATTTAAGAAAAAAGATCAATAAAATTTCTCTATTTTCCATAGAAAGGGAAACTGAAATTAAATATTCCGAGCTTGGTGATAAAGCAGGAGTGCTGGGAGCAGCATCTTATGTTCTTTCTAAATATTTTGAATGATTTTTTATAAAAAAAATTATAATAATGAGGAGGGGAGGTGAAGCGTAGAAAAGAAAAAGACGAGATTTGTCTAAGCCTGGATAAGGGTTAGATCTTAAAAAGGTCTCGGCTTACATTTTATAAAAATTTTAAAAAGGAGATGAGAAAATTGAAGAAAGTACTATTACTTATTCTAGTTGTAGCTTTAACTGTTTCAATGTTATTAATGGGGACATCTTGTAAGGAAGAGAAATCAGAAGGTGTTACCATAACCTGGTGGCATATTCAGACTGAAGCAGCCCAAAGGGCATTATGGAAAGAGTTAGCTGATGAGTATGTGGCTGAACATCCAGGTGTTTCTATTGAGATTACAGTTATGGAGAATGAAAATTTCAAGGCCAAACTGACTACGGTTATGCAGTCCGGAGAAGTACCGGATATTTTCCAGAGTTGGGGTGGCGGAACAATGAATGATCAAGCCGAAGCCGGCCTGCTTAGAGATATTACAGCAGAGCTTGATAAAGATAACTGGCGTGATACATTCTCAGAAGGTGCATTGGGTGTTTATGCTTATAATGGAAAAAATTATGGTGTACCGAGAGATATGGGAATGGTTGGCTTCTGGTATAATAAGGATCTATTTTCTCAGGCAGGCATTAGTGCTCCTCCTGCAACCTGGGCTGAACTTGTTGAAGATGTACAGAAATTACAGGATGCTGGTATCACTCCGATTGCTGTTGGTGGAGGAGATAAATGGCCAGCTGCATTCTGGTGGGAATATCTTGCAGTCCGAATTGGCGGAGAGGATGCTTTTCTTGCCGCTTCCTCAAGGGAAGGTTCCTTTACTGATGCTCCTTTTGTAGAAGCAGGAGAAAAATTGGTGGAACTTGTAGATATGGGTGCATTCCAGGATGGTTTCCTTGGTTCAACCTGGGGTGATGAAGCTACCCTTATGGGTAATGGCGAAGCTGCCATGGACCTGATGGGGCAATGGGCTCCTGGATCATTCAGGGATAACAGTGCTTCCGGTGAAGGACTTGGTGAAAATGCAGGATGGTTTAAATTCCCTATGGTTGAAGGTGGAGCAGGAGGTTCGGATGACGCATTAGGCGGAGGCAATGGTTTCGTAATTGGGAAAAATGCTCCGGATGAAGCAGTAGATTTCCTGAAATTTATAAGCAGTGTGGATTCACAGACAAAACAGGCTGAACTGGGTATGTCTGTTCCTGTAGTAAAAGGTTCAGAAACAGGCCTGACCGATCCATTGCTTTTAATGGTTCAGGCAGGTGCCGGAGCTGCGAAATATTTCCAGCTGTACTATGACCAGTATCTACCGCCCGCAATGGGTTCCGTAGTAAACGATGCTGTCCAGACAATTTTGGCAAAAACAAAAACACCTTTAGAAGCTGCTCAGATGATTGAAGATTCAGCTATTCAGGAATTAGACTGATAAGTGTTTGAGTTTGCATATGGACGGGGATTGGGTTTTAAAACCCAATCCCCACAATAATCAGTATAAAAAAGTAATTTGTTATAAAATACAAATAAGGGGGAGGTTTATAATAAAAACATTACAAAAAATAAAGCCCCATAATATTTCAAAAGGGAAAGCTATAATTTTTTTATTATTGCTCCCGGCTGGTTTACTTGTATTTTTCTTCTTAATATACTCAATATTCCAGTGCTTTTACTATAGCTTTTATGACTGGAATGGTATGGGTCCTGCGGTTGATTTAATTGGATTACAAAACTTCAAACGTATATTTACCGATCAGGTTTTCATGAAAGCTGTAGGTAATGCGCTTTTAATTATTGTATTTTCTTTATTTATACAGCTTCCCATGGCCATGGCACTGGCTATTATGATTGGACGTAAAATGCGTGGCCGTGCTTTTTTCAGAACTGTTTTTTTTATGCCTTATATTTTATCTGAAGTTATTACAGGTATTATGTGGTTAATTCTTTACAATCCTGAGGCAAAGAGGGGATTCATAAATGCAGTTTTAGAATTTATGGGATTAAAATCCCAGGCCTGGCTGGGAGATACCAGGCTGGTTTTACTGTCTATCTTTGTTGTCCTAACGTGGAAGTATATTGGATTCCACATGCTTCTATATTTGACAGGTCTGCAAAATATACCAAGGGATGTTGAAGAAGCTGCTTTAATTGATGGCGTAAATAAACGTCAGATGTTAACAAATATAACTCTGCCTTTATTAAAAGGTACCATAAGTACATCAGCATATTTATCTGTTCTTGGTTCGCTGCAGATATTTGCCCTTGTCTGGATTATGACTAAGGGTGGTCCTGTTAATTCAAGCGAGGTAATGTCAACTTATATGTATCGCTATAGTTTTGTCCGGTTTGAGCTTGGTTATGGCTCAGCGGTAGCAATTATAATGTTAATTATTGCACTAACTTTTTCAATAATTTACAGGTATTTTACGCGTAAAATGGAATATATAGCATAGAAAGGATTAACTTATGTCAAATGATAATCCCGAAAAAAGAATGAAATCCAGGACAAGTATTCCTGTAATTTTTAAATATATTTTTCTTACCCTGGTAGCAATATTAATACTTACTCCTATAGTAATAATTATATTTGGAGCATTAAAAACACGGGGTGAATTTGTGACTAATCCGTATGTTCCCCCTATCCCTCCTAATTGGGGCAATATTATAAAGATTTTAAAAATGCCAATTTTCTGGTACATGGTACGCAATAGTATGGTTATAATGTTATCAACAACGGTAGGAGTGGTCATTATTGCTTCTATGGCAGCGTTTGTATTTTCCCATATGAAGTTCCGCGGCAGGAATATTTTATTTAATTTCTTTACGCTGGGTCTTATGTTCCCTGTTACAATAGCTATCTTGCCGATATTTCTTATGGTGAGACAGGTAGGTTTAACTAATAATCTAATAGGAGTAATACTGGTACAAACTGCTTTTCAACTTTCTATTTCTATTGTAATTCTTCGTAATTTTTTTATGCAAATCCCTTCAGAGCTTCAGGATGCTGCCAGCATAGACGGATGTAATACAGTTGGATTTTTATGGCGCATTCTAATGCCACTTGCACGTCCTTCTCTGGCTGCTGTAGCAGCTTTAGCCGTTGTTACAAGCTGGAATGATCTGGTAATACCACTGGTGTTGATAGATAAAGAAAAATTATGGACACTTCCACTTGGTACCATGCAATTTCAAGGTCAATATGGGATGGATTACTCACTAATATCGGCATTTCTGTTAATATCTGCTATACCCGCTATTATATTCTATCTATTTGCTGAGCGTCAGCTAGTTTCTGGACTGACTGCAGGTGCAGTTAAAGGGTAAACTAATTAATATTAAAAATATTCAAATCCATCACAATAAGTTCCTACTTTAGAATATTTTATAATTTAATTTATCATTTTTTTATCAAGATGGATCAAAAAAATAAAAAACAAAAAAAA
>CAZFHF010000200.1:4592-6149 GCA_964518655.1 uncultured Bacteroidales bacterium
TTTAATTTATCATTTTTTTATCAAGATGGATCAAAAAAATAAAAAACAAAAAAAATATTATCTTGACGAGAATTATCCGGTAGATAAAAGAGCAAAGAATCTTTTATCACTTATGACTCTGGATGAAAAAATTGCTCAGCTTAGCAGTGTCTGGGTGTATGAAATATTAGACAATCAAGAATTTTCGAATAAAAAGGCAAATACTCTATTTAAGTATGGTATTGGACAGATAACACGTCTTGGTGGTGCAAGTAATTTTAGTCCGGACGAATCTGCCAGAACAGCTAACCGGATACAAAAATATCTGATCACAAATACCCGTCTCGGTATCCCGGCTATCATCCATGAAGAATCCTGCAGCGGATATATGGCTAAAGGAGCCACCTGTTTTCCCCAGACTATAGGGGTAGCCAGTACCTGGGAACCTGAACTGGCAGAAGCAATGGGAAGTGTAATAAAAGAACAGATGAGAGCAGTAGGTGCCCATCAAGCTCTTGCCCCCGTGCTGGATGTTACACGTGATGCAAGGTGGGGAAGGGTGGAAGAAACTTTTGGGGAAGATCCCTACCTTGTTTCAAAAATGGGAGTATCTTATATAAAGGGGATCCAGGATAGGAACTGGAAGAAAGGTATAATGGCAACGGGCAAACACTTTGTTGGATATGGTGTTTCGGAAGGTGGAATGAACTGGGCACCACCCCATATCGCCCGCAGAGAAATGCGCGAGGTATTCATTGCGCCTTTTGAAGCAGCCATCAAAGAAGCCGGAATTGCCTCCATAATGCCAGCTTATCATGAACTGGATGGTATTCCCTGTCATATTTCAAAAGAGTTGTTAAAAGAAATATTGAGAGATATGTTAGGTTTCGATGGACTTCTGGTATCCGATTATTTCGGAATCAATATGCTGTATGAGTACCATCATGTTGCAAAAGACAAGAATGATGCGGCCAGGCAGGCACTTGAGTGCGGTGTTGACATAGAACTTCCAAGCACCGATTGCTATGGGAAATTATTAAAGGCTGCAGTAGAGAAGGATTTTGTGAAGGAAACAATGATTGATGCATCTGTTAGCAGGATTCTTAAAATGAAATTTTTACTGGGGCTTTTTGAGAATCCTTATGTAGATGAGAAAAAGGCCGCCAGTATATTTGATACAACAAAGCAGAGGGAACTTGCACATAAAATAGCACAAAAATCGATTATACTTCTGAAAAACCAGAGAGATTTACTTCCTCTAAAAAAAGATATCAAGTCAATTGCAGTAATCGGGCCAAATGCAGATACCGTGAGAAATATCATCGGAGATTATGCATATCCATGCCATATTGAATCACTTATTGAGACGAGTAAGGATGCAGAAATATTCAATACACCTATACCTGAAAAGATAGAATTGGTTGACAATTTTGTTCCAATCTCCAGTATATTGGAGGGAATAAAAAATAGAGTCAGCAGAAAAACTATTGTTCGCTACGCAAAAGGTTGTGATATTAGAAGCGATTCCAGGGATGGTTTTGCCGAAGCTATTGAAGCTGCAAAAAAATCGGAAGTGGC
>CAZFHF010000201.1:0-6149 GCA_964518655.1 uncultured Bacteroidales bacterium
CTGATTTAATATATTAGAGATTAGAGGACGGAGGTCAGATATAAATATGTCATTTGTAGTTATTTAATGATATTGTGGTTTTGAAAAAGAAATATATCCTAATAGTCTTTCTGGCACTCTTTATATTTCCAATTGTTGCAGTTTCGCAGGTTAAGATTATTTTCGATACTGATTTTGGGAGTGATGCAGATGATTTGGGTGCATTGGTGATGCTGCATAATTTTATTGACAAGGGTGAATGTGACGTACTGGCGATAATGTGCTGGTCAACGGAGCAATATACTGCAGCGGCTGTTGATGCTGTAAACAGGTTCTATAAACACCCTGATATTCCAATAGGAATAAGAAAGGGAGAAACTTATTATGAAAGCTGGAGTTACAGCAAACCAATTGCAGATAATTTTTATCATGAACTGACAAACAATGATGCTGTTGAGGCAACAGTGCTTTACAGGCAGTTATTATCTGAAAGCGATGATAATAGCATTGTGATTATTGCTGTCGGACCTCTTATGAACATTCAGAATCTGATAAAATCACAGCCTGACTCATTATCAGATCTGCCGGGAAAAGAACTGATCGATAAAAAGATCAGGGAATTTGTAATTATGGGAGGGCAATTTCCAGAAGGTAATAATGAATGGAATTTTAACGGCAACATGCCTGGGGTTACTCAATTTGTGTTAAATAATATTACTGTTCCGGTTACTTTTTCCGGCTTTGAAATTGGAAGGCAGATACAAACCGGTGAAATATTCAATGATATTGAAAGGAATACACCTCTTTATACCGGGTTTATGCATTTCAGCAAGAATGCTCCATGGATAAAAGAGTATTATAAAGGTAAGATACTTGATAATTCTTCTTTTGATCAAACAGCTGTTTTATATGCTGTCAGAAAGGGGATTGGTATCTACTGGGATAAAATTGAAGGGGGTTATTGCAGACCGGATGCTAATGGAGGCAATAAATGGATAATTAGTGAAATAACTAATCATTCCTTTCTTAAGCTGAAAATGAATCCTGAAGATCTGGAGAAAATAATAGAAACAATGATGCTTAATAATTAATATCCATAGTATTAATAAAAAAAGGAGAAAAAATGAGTAAAAAAGAAGTACAAGGTAATGCACCTGCAGGTGCTGTATACGGTCTCGGACTAATAGGGGCAGCAATTTATTTTATTTCCCAGGCTACAACATTTTGGCTGGGCGTACTTGGATTCTTAAAAGCCCTGGTCTGGCCTGCTTTTCTTGTTTATGAAGCACTAAAATATTTTGCATCATAAATTACAGGAAACGGCATAAATTTTGTAACTTTGCAAATGCTTGTTTAGTAGGGGGCTGACATGGCTTTGACAGCAAGGAAAATCAGTAAGTAAGCATGCCGGGCAAAGCATATTATCCCGTAAAACTGTAGTGCAAATTATATAAATGGCGAAAATAACTTCGCGCTCGCAGCCTAATCGAAGTTTAGTAGGTTAGTGCCTTATCCCGGCTCAAGGTAGTCGGGACGGGCTGTTCCTCCGGCACCTCTCCCTGCGGTTCCGGGTTCAGGGATACATCGTAAGCCAGGGATAGTCCGGTTGACTCCCCTTAACCGTGGCGAAGCTAAAAGGGGATAAGGTTCAGGTTCGGTTGTCTGTTACCAGCCTTTGCTCGAAAACCAATAGCAGGCTAAGCATGTAGAAAGCTTTCCGGTTACTTGTTTGGACGGCGGTTCGATTCCGCCCAGCTCCACTTCTTATCTGGCAATTTGGCAATTTAACCATTAACGATACAGCTATTTAACAATTCACCCTATGAAATTCCAGCTTTCCGGGAACCGCTTTGCGGGATTTCACAGGGTATACAATTTAACAGTTTAACAGTTTATAAATTATATCCACCTACCTGAACAAATTATACCATGCTCCATAACAAAAACCATATATACCATATTATGAAATAAATATTCTAATAATGATATCTCCATTATTTAATCATTTACTGATACCATTCCTGGTTGCCATGTTCCTGGCGGTAAATATGGGAGGGAGCGGCACCGCCCCTTCATTTTCTGCAGCCTTTGGTTCAGGAGTAATAAGAAAAAACCTTATTCCCGGATTATTTGGCGTTATGGTGTTCTTAGGGGCAATAATTGCAGGCAAGGCCACATCAACAACTGTTGGCTCTGAAATATTATCGCCTGATAAATTAAGTTATCTGGTTACAGTAATAGTACTGTCCTCAATTGCATTATCATTATTTATGGCAAATCTTCTAGGAGTACCTCAGTCTACCAGCCAGGCAACGGTTCTGGCAATTTCAGGAGCTGCCTTTTACTTAAATGAATTCAACACACACAAGCTGTTTATTGAGATTATACCAGCATGGTTTATATTGCCCTTAATTTCATTTACGGTATGTTACCTTACAGGCAGGTTTATTTATAATCCACTAAGAAAGAAAGGGTACTTTATGTCAAAGCAATTTTCCAACCACCCGGTATTAAAAGCATTAATAATAGTTATGGCCCTTTATGTGTCATTCTCTATCGGGGCAAATAACGTTGCTAACGCTGCAGGACCTATTGCCATGATGACAATTAATGAACTTCATCTGGACAATACTGATTCAAATTTTCTGATAATTATTATTCTGACAACATTACTTATTGCACCTAACTTTGGCATAGGAAGTTCACTATTTGGCCATAAAATTGTAAAAAATACTGGTAAAGAAATAATACTTTTTGGAAAAGTAGAAGCAGTTATTATTGCATTTGTTTCCGGCAGCCTTTTATTAGCGGCTTCCGTATTCAGGGGAATCCCTTCTTCTCTTGTTCAGGTGAATGTCGCGGCTATTATTGGAATTGGGGTTGCTAAGCTCGGCGCAAAGAATATTTTCAAAAAAACACAGGTAAACCGATTCTTTGTGGTTTGGATTGTTGCTCCGTTGATCGCATTTACATTGACCATACTTGGCATGTACTTGTTTTATAAATAAAAGATCCTTTGCTTAACTGTTGCTCTTCCCCTTATTTTTAACTAATCAGACCAGTTCTGTTCAATTGTGAATCTCTTTGTATATGACTATAGGAATAAGAAAAAAACAAGCATTATCAAAATCCACTCACCGGCAAAAGAAATATAATCATCAAATTCATCTTCAGTTTCATGATTAAATGTTTTTACCATTTTATTCTTTAGCGTTGTTTTTGTTTCTTTTTCAATCCTGGGAGATTTATGTTTCTTCCAAAAAGGTTTTAGTTTTATTGAGTGTGCCATTTTATAGTATTTTAAAGGTTCATATTAAATACATAATTTTGCATGAAATTTAGAATGAAAGAATTAGTTTGGGATGAAAATGATGTTAAGAATTAATTAAATTTAGTGTTGATTTATTTTGGGTATTAAAAAGCTGTGATAAAACCTGCAATTAATATGTTAATATTTCAACATTATATGTGCATATGTAAATTAAAAGAATACATCTCAATTAAATACTTAATAACTAAGAATCATAAGGATGAAATACTACATTTTTATTTGTCTTCTTTCTCTTGCCTCCACTAAAGATTTTACACTCATCGATGAGATAATTCGACGCAAGGTGGAGAACCTTCCTGAATTCCATACATTAAATAAAGAATATGAAATTTTATGTATTCCATCAATCAGGGAGGTTTATTTAACAAATAATTTTGATCCTTACTGGTTAGATACAAAAAAAATAAATGAGTTCTTATCCATAATTGAAAAATGCCAGGATGAAGGTCTTAATCCGGAAGATTATCATTTATCAGATATTTATGAGCTCAAAGAAAGAGACTCCGGGGAAAATAATGCAAACCTTGATATTATACTCACAGATGCCTTCCTGCTTTTCACTTCTCATATTCTTTCGGGCAAAACAAATCCTGTAACCATCGATCCGGAATGGCATGTAATAAAAACAGATAAAAATCCTGTTAAATACATGTATCAAATTAAGACAAAAAATATCACTGAGATAATATCAGAGATTTTACCAAAAAACAAAAACTATGAGGCCCTGAAAAACAAGCTGAAACTTTACCGGGAGTATGGGGAAAAAGAAATAAAGGTTAGGATACCAAAAGGACAAATACTTAAACCAGGGATGGAAGATCACAGGATAATGCTCATACGGGAGTCTTTAACACTAACAAAGGATTATACATTTGAAAGGAAATCTAATTATGATTATTATGATGATACACTGAAAACGGCAGTAATTAACTTTCAGAAGAGACATGGTTTGGAAGCACTCGGGACAATTGGTGATCAAACTATAGAAGTGTTAAATATGCCTTTTAGTGAAAGAATCAAAAGTATTGAAGTAAACCTTGAAAGATTGCGCTGGTTGCCTCAGGAATTGCCAAACTATTACTGTATGGTCAACATAGTAAATTATGAACTTGAAGTAGTTGAGAATAATGTTATTGCAAGAACGCATAAAGTTATTGTAGGTAAACCTTTCAGAAAAACACCGGTATTTTCATCTACTATGCAGTATATTGTTTTTAATCCGACATGGACAGTACCGCCGACTATTTTAAAAAATGACCTTATTCCTGAAATAATAAAAAACAAAGAATATTTAACAAGAAAAAAAATTGATGTATACAACAGTTTTGGGGAAAAATTAAACCCGGACTCAATTGACTGGAAAAGCAAAATAGTGTATTCTTATACTTATCGTCAGGAACCAGGCAAAGACAATGCACTTGGACTGGTCAAATTTGTTTTTCCAAATAAATTTAATGTTTATTTACATGACACGCCCGGTAAGGAATTATTTAATAAAACTGAAAGAGCATTTAGTTCAGGATGTATACGTGTACAGCAGCCTTTGGAACTAGCTGAATATCTGTTAAAAGATCAAAAAGGTTACAGTTTGCAGGAGTTAAGAAAAATTACTGAAACAGCAAAAACGCAAACGGTGATTCTCTGCGGAAAGCCTGAAGTATATCTGCTTTATTTAACAACCTGGGTTGACGATAACAGCCAGATAAACTTCAGAAAAGATATTTATGAACGGGATGACAGATTATACAAAGCATTAAATGCCAAACCTGTTTATGATATAAACTAAATGTCTTTTTATAGCACATTATAAAAAACATCAGATAGACTTTTTTAAGCGGCATTTATATACTTTGACTTTACCAAATAATTCTTGTCAGGATAGTAAATAAACAGGCACGATTTATCCTTAATTGTTTCAATTATTTCGGTACTTTTAGCAGGAGGCAAGGCAGGGCAACCGTAACTTCTTCCGAGCCTTCCGTATTTATTAATAAAATTGCGGGTTGCATATGGGGCACTATGCATAACAATAGCACGCTTCCTGGCATTATCGTTTATGCCGGATTCAATACCATCCAAATATAATGATAAGCCATATTTACCATAGTAAGTTCCACCCGTTACATAAAAACCAAGGCTACTCATATTAGTTTTGGGAATATTTGAAAATTTAATGGCAAATTCTTCTCCGGTATTTTTGCCATGCGCAACAAGAGAATTATGCACAACCTGCATACTTTCAAGGTCAATTACCCACAAACGCCTTAATTTAGATGATAATGAAAAATCAATTAGTGTTAAATACCGATAGTTGTTAAGCCTTTGCTCCCGTATTAAGGCATTATAACCTTTGATCCCTGCATAAAACAACTTATAGGAAGGCTTTAATTCCGAATGCCCTAACAGGTTATATATTGAATCGATCTGCATGTTTGAATATGTCTTAACCTGCAGTATGCTTATTGTATCCTCTGCGCCAGTTACCTGAGCAAACCAGAGAAATAACACAAATACATAATCAATCCGTTTCATCATCTATCCTATTTTCTAAAAGTGAAAAAAAATAAAATAATCAAACTGCTTCCTTTTTTTAAAAATCCCCGGAGAAAAACTCCGGGGTTTAGGTTAAACATATTATTTATTTCTGAAAGGGGGCTATTTTAGTCTCAACTGTGTGCTTCCCAGGTAATCCTTATTATTGAATATTTTAATAATATATACTCCTTTTTGCAGTCTGTATTTTGGATTATATATCAATTCCGTTCGTTTCGTATCCATCTGGCCGGTTACTTCATTGGTGCTTGCCAGTAAATAATAGCTATTATCCGTAATGTTTATT
>CAZFHF010000202.1:0-6135 GCA_964518655.1 uncultured Bacteroidales bacterium
GGAACCAGTTAAAGACACAGCAAAGCAGAAAGCCGTTCCAAAAACTACCGCTGAGGCAACTACTGGCAAAGCAGCTACTGCTAAAAAGCCTGCAGCCACTAAAGCTGCAGCTGAAAAGGCTAAAACTGCGGTAAAGAAACCTGCTGCTAAAGCCACAGGATCAAAAACCGCAAGTAAAAAAGGGACAACAGCAAAAAGCACTGATAAAACAACTAGAAGCAAGAACACGGCAAGTAAATAGTAACTTAAAGTATTAAAAAATGGCACATAAAAAAGGTGCGGGAAGTTCACGCAATGGAAGGGAATCGGAAAGTAAACGTTTAGGTATAAAATTATTCGGTGGACAGACTGCCAAAGCAGGTAACATTATCGTACGTCAGAGAGGTACAAAACATCACCCTGGCGATAATGTCGGTATGGGAAAAGACCATACTTTATTTGCACTTGTTAACGGTACCATAAAATTCCATAAAAAGCAAAATCACAGGTCTTTTGTATCAGTAATTCCTGAATCATAGAAAATATTATAAAATACCCTTAAATCTCCTGCGTATTTATTTCATTTTAGGAAGTATTCAGGAGATTTTTTATTTAATATTGTAATGTCATTTTTTTTAATACCAGATGCTCACAATAAATTTTATAAGAGAAAATAAAGGACTGATTATTGAAAGGCTGAAGATTAAAAATTTCGATGCAGAGAAAATTATAGACCAGGTGTATAAGGTGGATCAGCAGAGAAGGGATATACAAAAAACACAGGACACAAAACAAGCAGAGCTTAATAATATTTCAAAAGAAATAGGGCAGCTTATCCAGCGCAATAATACTGAAGAAGCAAATAAGGCAAGGGAAAAAACATTGCTATTAAAAGAAGAGATAAAAAAACTCAATACAAGTTCAAATGAGGCTCAGAAAAAGCTAAATGAGCTTCTGATACAGATCCCAAATATTCCTCATACTTCGGTTCCAAAAGGTTTTGGAGCAGATGACAACATTATAGTACGTTCAGGGGGAATCATCCCGTCATTCATTAATAAAGCATCCGCTCATTGGGATTTAGCAAAAAAATATAATATTATTGATTTTGATTTGGGCAATAAAATTACCGGTGCAGGATTTCCAGTATATAAGGGAAAAGGAGCTAAGCTTCAAAGAGCATTGATTAGCTTCTTCCTCGATGAAAACAATAAAGCCGGATATTTCGAATATCTCCCGCCTCTTGTTGTAAATGAAGAATCCGGATTCGGAACAGGACAACTGCCTGATAAAGAAGGATTGATGTATACAATTCCTTCGGATAATTTTTACCTTATTCCAACAGCTGAGGTTCCTATTACCAATATCTATCGTGATGTAATACTTAATTCCAACGATTTACCTGTAAAAAACACTTCCTATACCCCATGTTTCAGGCGTGAAGCAGGATCGTACGGAAAAGATGTGCGCGGTTTAAACAGGGTTCATCAGTTTGATAAAGTTGAGATTGTACAGATACAACACCCTGAGAAATCTTATGGGGCGCTTGAGGAAATGGTGACTCATGTGGAGACCCTTGTAAAAAAGCTTGAACTGCCTTACAGAATAGTAAAACTGTGTGGAGGTGATATTAGCTTTACTTCTGCCCTTACCTATGACTTTGAGGTATTTGCTGCTGCACAGGAAAGATGGCTTGAAGTAAGCTCGGTATCAAATTTTGAATCTTTTCAGGCTACAAGGCTTAAGCTCAGAATAAAAGACCCTGCTTCAAAACGTACGATATTTGCCCATACGCTTAACGGAAGCGCCCTGGCTCTTCCAAGAATTGTGGCAGCGCTGATGGAAAACAATCAAACTGAAAAAGGAATAAAAATACCGGAAGTACTGCATGAATATACTGGATTTGACTTTATAGATTAATCTAATCAACGACCCTTACAGCCATATTTACTATCTGGGGAGTGTATTTAAGCCCATATTTTGAAGCATTGCTCTTCTTAAATTCAAATTGTATTGAGCCTCCTGTAATAATGAAATTTATTGCCGATCCCTGGTCTAAAAGTCCATCCATCTCAGTTACTATCAAAGTCGGATAATTGCCTATCTTCTCTATTATTTCAGGTAAATATCTGCTCTGCCAGTGACCGACAAACATTATATGGCATCTGCCAACCTGCGAAACATCTGAAATACTTCTGATGGAAAAATCCTGATTCCCCACCTTCTTTGTGATAGTGAATTCCTTTAGTTCAAAAAAAACAGATTTATGGCCAAAAATTTGGATAACAAAATCTCCTGTTTTTAACATATCAGGCCAATCAAAGTGTTTCGTGAAATTATAGATAAACAGACTTATATATTTCTCTTCCTGGGCTTTTAAAGAAAAAACCTGAATTGTGGCCAATAACAATAACGGAAGAATGGTTTTTTTCCACATAAGTACTACTTTTCAATAGAAAATGTTAGGCTGCTTGTTTGCTTGTTGCTTAATTCATCAAAGGCTGTGATTTTAACGGTATAATTTCCCGGTTTAAAATTGTTTACAGGCAACTCTGTCTTTATAGGCCCGTCATTTATGATATATTCTATTCTCTCTCCTCCCGATTCATAATCAGTGGCTCCGAGATATAGTATAGTAGTGATCGGATATATAGTAAAATCTTCCTCACGTATAACTTTTGTACCTATAGGTGCTACATTGAAATGATGATGAATAACTGGCGGTTTATTATCAACATATAGACCCTCATATTTTTCTGCTTCCTTATTATTTAAATTATCAATCCCATAGTATGTAATAGTATGGTATCCTCCCTTCTTTATAACAAGTGGAGAAGAGTATTCTTTAATTTCTCCATCGTCAATCTTATAAAATATCTTGTTAATTCCGGATTCAGTTTCAGTACAGCTAACTACTATTTCCGTATTTTCTGTTATATAAAATGTATCTCTGTTGAAGAATTTTAATCCTGTATAATCAATTCTGGTAACCGGGGCAGTCAAATCAAGAAATATTTTTTCTGTTTTGAGTAATGACTTGTTGCCAACAAAGTCCACTGCGGCATAATTTAAATATTGCAATCCCTGATTTTTAATTCCAAAAGGCTGGGAGTACAATTCTGAAAGTGAAGAATTGTTAATGCTGTAATAGATATTTTCTACCCCTGATTTGTCATCATCTGCATTTATACTTATTTTACTGTCTTGTGATAAATACAAATATTTCCCATCATATTTGTTGCCTTCAATATTTATTGATATCTCAGGCGGTGTATCGTCAATATAAAATCTGAAAACTACATTTTGATTATCCTTTTCTTCGCCTTGTTCAGATTCCGATGAAAAATTTCCAATGATTTTTACCTTTTCCTTATTTCCTAAATTATCAACAGCATAAAATGACATGCTGCCTGATTCATCACCCAAAGCTGTAACAGGTATGGGATTATAATATTTCAGGACCTTACCATCATTGATTTGATAGTATATACCTTTCACGCCTGATATTTCATCTTTACTGGATAAAAGAATTTTAGCGTCCGGGGATACATAATTTTCGTTTAATAGTCCCTTAATTTCATACTGTGACTCAGGGGCTGTAAAGTCAATTATGTAATTTTCCTCTTTTGGCTCTTCTGCATTTCCAACATTATCGACTGAATAATACTTTAGCGTATATTCTCCTTCCTTACCTGTAGATATAGGTTCAGTATATTGCCTGTAATTCTCGCCGTTTAAAGAATAGTAAATTTTATCAATACCTGACAATCCATCAATAGCTGACATGTTAACCTTAATATCTGTGCCAAAGTATTTTTTACCTTCTTTTATAAAGTGGGCTGTCCCTTCAAATTTTGCCCTGGTCTGGGGAGGGTATCCGTCGGCGTATACCTCAAAAATGATATCCTGCTGTGGATAAACAGGCCTCTTTGTAATGGTATCAACAATCCATGGAGAGCGTATTGTATTATATCCTTCTGTATCAAAATACATGGGATTTGAATACCTGGTTGTTACTTCACTCTTTAGCAAGTATGTATTGGCATCATCATCCGGGGACGTAGCCATTCTCAGGTAAACAGGCAGGGATTTTTGAATATACATCCTGCCCTCAGATGATATGTATACCTTGCTCTCATGTACTAACTGCTTTTGGGCAAATAATGCCCCGCATAGTATGAAAATACTGCCAATGACAGCTACAATCCTTAATTTTATCTTTACTGCATATTGTACTTTCATATAATTTTTGTTTATTAATTATACTAAATATATAAATTAATTGATTATCCTGCAATTTAAACTGATAAAGAATTTGTCAAAATATACCCGGGATTTGTTAATTTGAAATGAGCAGAATATTATGCTAATATGCGAAAAGTATTTATTTTTTAATCAGAATAGACAACAGAGTGATAATGATTAGTTAAAAATTGTATTTAAATTTAATAAATGTTTCAATAAATATATGGAAAAAACGAAAAATCAAAAAAAAGCATATTTTTTAACGTTACTGGTAATTGTTTTCTGGTCAACTGTTGCTTCCGCATTTAAAATTTCCTTACGTAATCTTGATTTTCTGCATCTTCTGCTTATCTCAAATTTTACTGCGATTGCCGTTTTATTATTCACACTCCTTATTACAGGAAAGTTTCATCTATTGTTCAGTTACAGCATTAAATATCACAGCCGTTCAGTTATTCTGGGATTCCTTAATCCTTACCTTTATTATATTATACTATTTAAGGCTTACTCGATATTACCTGCTCAGATAGCGCAGCCCCTGAATTTTACCTGGCCTATAGTGCTGACGCTGATGTCGGTTCCCCTGTTAGGCCAGAAAATATCAGCAAGAAGCATAATAGCCATATTTGTGTGCTTTATCGGAGTTTTCTTTGTTTCTGCACAGGGAATGCTAATCGGTTATAAACTAACAGATCCGGCCGGTATGATCCTCGCTGTAAGTTCGTCAGTAATATGGTCATTATTCTGGATATACAATATAAGGGACAGACGTGATGATGAAGTTAAACTATTTATGAATTTTCTCTTCTCCGGAATATATATTCTTATTACATGCATAATTTTTTCAGATTTAAGTATTGTTCTTAGTGCAGGTTTTTATGCAGCAATTTATGTTGGCCTGTTTGAGATGGGCATAACTTATATAATCTGGATAAAAGCACTACAAATGTCCGGAGGGACTGACAGGTTAGCCAGTTTCGTTTACATAACACCCTTCCTGTCACTAATTTTTATTCACTTTGTTCTGCATGAAGCAATATTTTTTACATCTATAATTGGATTAATTTTAATAGTTTTGGGAATATTAGTGCAACGATTGCGTTAATATTTTGGTATTTCTTTCTTACAGATGTTAATTTATTTTGTATATGGTCATTTCAAATTTAAAATACAATACTCATTGTTCAACTAAGTATTTATAGGACTTTAATACTATATTAAATGATTCAGAGATTAAAGGGATTCCAGTTTTACAGGTTTCTATTACCTTTTTTTGTTGCAGGTTTTTTTGTATACGCATGCAGTAAAAATGATAATAATGATAATCTGGCAATAAACAGGGAGATCCGCAATATAATGGATGAGATTTACCTGTGGTATGAACATGTCCCTGATGTTGACGTAAGTCTGTATGATACTCCAAATGAGCTTATGCAAGATTTAAGGTATAAACCGTTGGATCGCTGGAGTATAGTAATCACAAAAGATGAATATGACCAGTATTTTACCAAAGGAGAAATGGTTGGCCATGGATTCCTCCTGGGGCTGGACAATTCAAACAGGATAAGAGTAGCGTTCGTTTACACATCGACCCGCGCGTATGAAGAAGGAATCAGGAGAAGCTGGATTATTGATAAGATAAATGATGTTTATGCCAACCAGTCTAATCTTAATGATCTTTTAGGGCCAAGGGAAGCCGGCATAACAAACAAATTCGAATTTATAGATCCCCAGGGGGATATAATCACGCGCAACCTCACTAAAGAGGTTCTGGATATTACTGCCGTGTTGCACAATGAAATATTCAATATTGAAGATAAGAACATTGGTTATATGGTATTCCAGGATTTTATACAATCTGCGGTGCCTGACATTGATGAAACATTTACAACATTCAAGAACAGCGATATT
>CAZFHF010000203.1:0-6132 GCA_964518655.1 uncultured Bacteroidales bacterium
TCAAATTGTTAAATATTCTTTAAGGATCAGCAAGATAAAGATTTTAGAGGTTAATAAAAAACTTTATAACCAGATTTTATTTCAGATATTAAAAGCTTCTTTTAATTTATCCACATAATCAATTTTTTCCCATGCAAAGAATTCTACTTTTTTAGTTACAGGCTGGCCATTAACATAAATCGTTACATCATCAGCATAGGGTACTCTTCCCATATGGCCGTATGCTGCTGTAGGCAGGAATACGGGATTTTTTAATCCAAACCTTTTAATGATTGAACTGGGTTTAAGATCAAATATCTGCATTACCTTATTCGATATTTCTCCATCTGAAAGCTTGACTTTCGCTGAATTAAATGTATTAATATATAAACCAACAGGTTCTGCGATGCCAATAGCATATGCGATTTGCACAAGCACCTCATCAGCCACACCGGCGGCGACAAGATTTTTTGCTATATGACGTGTAGCATAGGCTGCTGATCTGTCAACTTTGGAACAGTCTTTTCCGGAAAATGCTCCTCCGCCATGAGCTCCCTTGCCTCCATAAGTATCAACAATGACCTTCCTGCCTGTTAAACCGGTATCCCCATGCGGACCTCCGATAACAAACTTGCCCGTGGGATTGACATGAAGAATATAGTTATTATCAAAAAGATTCTTTACCCGTGCAGGTAATTTGCTAATTACTCTCTTGATAAGAATATTCTTTACATCACTCCTTATTTTATTGAGCATTATCTCATCTTTGTCAAACTCATCATGTTGTGTTGACAGTACTACGGTATGAATTCTACTTGGACGGTTATCGTCTCCATATTCAATTGTAACCTGTGACTTTGAATCAGGCCGCAGATATGTCATCTCTTTTCTTTCTCTGCGTATTACTGCGAGTTCTTTAAGCAGCAAATGCGACAATTCCAGGGAAAGGGGCATATAATTATCTGTTTCCCTTGAGGCATAACCAAACATCATACCCTGATCACCTGCTCCCTGTTCTTCTTCGGGGCCTCTTTCAACACCACGTGCAATATCCTGTGATTGTTCGTGTATTGTAGAGACAACTCCACATGAATCAGCTTCAAACATATAATCGGATTCGGTATACCCGATCATTTTTATAACATCACGTGCCAACTTCTGAACATCAACATATGCATCAGTTTTTACTTCTCCGCTTAGTATTACTAAACCGGTGGTTACCAGTGTTTCACATGCAACTCTTGATTCAGGATCACGTCTTAAAAACTCATCTAGTAATGCATCGGATATTTGATCAGCAATTTTATCAGGATGTCCTTCGGATACTGATTCGGAAGTGAATAAATATGCCATAATAAATATTTAAATTAATACTGAATAACAATAAACTATGATTTAAGTTGTGTAAATATATTTATAATTTCAAACTAAACAAATATCGGATTGCTATAAAAGTTATACACTTTTTAATCACCTGGTAAGCTCCCGGAACACATCCTCAAGGCTTTTATCCTTTCTTTGAAGAGATATTACGGTTAGATTATTTTCCACTGCAAATCTGAATATTTCCGGTCTTAAGTCATTATTATCTGCAGTCTGGATGAGCCAGCTTTTGTTGCTTACAGGTTTAATTTTTTCTATTCCACTGATTTTTAACAATTTGTTTTTATCCAATGTTTCGCTAAACTCAACCATTATTGTATATGAAATATTCTTTCCGTACGACTGGATATTTTGTGCTTTATCATCTGCAACAATTTCTCCTTTATTGATTATTAGTACACGGTCACATATAGCTTCCACTTCCTGTATTATATGCGTTGAAAGCATAACGGTCTTTTCTTTTCCCAGCTCTGAGATTAAGCTTCTGATATCTACTATCTGGTTAGGATCCAGTCCGGATGTGGGTTCATCCAGTATTAAAACTTCAGGATCATGCAATATAGCCTGTGCAAGGCCGACACGTTGACGGAAACCTTTTGACAGCTGTCCTATTTTTTTATTTATCTCATCTTCCAGTCCGATTAATCTTATTATTTCATTTATTCGTTCTCCGGATTTTTTGCCCAGTTTATAAATGCCGGAAACATATTTTAAGTACTCTTTAATAAACAAATCATTATATAAAGGATTATTTTCCGGTAAATAACCTGTTATTCTTTTCACTTTAACAGAATCGTCAATAACATCAAACCCGTTAACTTTAACACTTCCTTGATCAGCCGATATAATACCGCAGATAATTTTCATCATTGTTGATTTACCGGCTCCATTCGGGCCAATAAATCCTAAAATTTCACCTGATTTTATTTCAAAGGAAACATTTTTCAGAGCATGCTGAGAGCCATATTTCCTGGAAACATTTTCAACTACTACTGACATTAAATCCACATCTGATTAATAGATAACGCAAAATTAACAAAATATGGTTACCAAAGATTATTATACATAATATCAAAAATATTTATTCATTGTTTAACAGTATTATCAGTCTTTTATTATCCGGGACGAAAACATTTGATTCATGTTATTGTTATTAAAAATTATAATGGCATTCTGTTTGATGTTTAAAATATTAAGTTTCATAAATTAAATGATCTTATTATATTTGCACTTTTATTTGAATGTTATAATTAAAAACTTGATAATGATGAAGGTAGATTATATTATTACAAAATTGTCTGTTATTTTCTTTACATTGTTAATGTCCATGAATCTTGCATTGGGGCAATCACTTAATGAGGTTAAAGAAGCATTTAATAACGGAGTAAGTGCTATTCAATCAAATAGTTATGAAGAAGCAATTACTCAATTTAACGCATGCCTTGAAATGTATTCTGAGCTGGATGAGGAAGAGGCTTTGGAGGGAGAAGATATGATTATACAGATTGAATCAAAGCTCCCGACGTTGCATTCCCAGGTGGCAATGGATTTCGTTCAGGCGAAAGATCTTGATAATGCAATTGCTGAATTTGAAAAAACTGTTGAGGTTGCCAATAAGTATAATGATGAGGCCACAGCAGAAAAAGCACAGCAGATAATACCCCAGCTGTATTATCAGAATGCAGCAGCGAAGTATAAGAATAAGAACTTCGAAGGAGCTTTGGCAGATTATAACAAGGCAACCGATTTAAATCCTGAATATGAAAAGGCCTATTATATGAAAAGCGTGATTTATAAAAAGATAGGTGATGAAGCATCTTTTATAGAATCTACAAAAAAGGCTATTGAATATGCACAAAAGAATAATGAACAGACAGTTCTGGAAAAAGCAAAGCAGTCAGGAAATACATACTTTCTAAAAAAGGGTGATGATGCAAAATCATCAGAACAATATGATGACGCAAAAAAATATCTTAACCTGGCGCTTGAATTTGATAACAAGGATGCATTGTCATATTATTTACTGGCTACTGTAAACAATTTGCAGAAAAACTATGATGGAGCTATTGAGGCGGCGAGCAAGGCACTGGAATATGAAAGTGATGATGATGCAAAAAAAGCAAGAATTTATTATGAAATGGCAAATGCCATGAAAGAAAAAGGGCAGAATGACGAGGCCTGTGCTGCATATAAAAATGCATCGCACGGAGCTTACAAGGAAGCAGCAGAATACCAGATTGTGCATGTACTTAAATGTGAATAGACAGGATAAATAACTTTTCATATAAAAAAAGGGACAGCGCCCTAATTTAGGGCGCTGTCCCTTTTTTTATCCCTTTTTTCTTATTTTTGTATGCATGATTTATAAAGCATTATATTAATGAATTGTTAATACAGGGAAAATGTCAAAAAATACAAGGATTAAAATTAAAGATCTTCTGAATTCAAAGGATTTTAATAAAGAGGTTCACATCAAAGGATGGGTGAGGACAAAGAGAGGAAGCAAAAATATCGCATTTGTTGCTGTAAATGACGGATCAATAATACACAATATTCAGGTTGTTATTAATATCCCGGATTTTGATAATGATACAATAAAAAATATTACTACCGGGTCATGTATTGCAGTTACAGGGAAGTTAATAAAATCTCTGGGAAAAGACCAGAATGTGGAGATCCAGGCAAATGATATAAAAATATACGGTACTGCTGATCCTAATATTTATCCATTACAGAAAAAGGGGCATACGCTTGAGTATCTCCGTGAAATTGCGCACTTAAGGCCACGAACCAATACTTTTGGAGCTGTTTTCAGAATAAGGCATGCATTATCATTTGCTATACATAAGTATTTTAATGACCGCGGATATTACTATATACACACGCCGATAATTACAGGTTCTGATTGCGAAGGGGCAGGTGAGATGTTCAGAGTTACAACTTTGGATCTGAAAAATCCTCCTTTAAATGAGGACGGTTCAATAAATTATAATGATGATTTTTTTGGCAAAGAAACAAGTTTAACAGTATCCGGCCAGCTTGAAGGTGAGCTCAGTGCCCTGGCATTATCGCAAATTTATACTTTCGGGCCCACGTTTCGCGCAGAAAACTCCAATACACCCAGGCACCTTGCGGAATTCTGGATGATTGAACCGGAAGTCGCATTTTACGATATTAATGATAATATGGATCTGGCTGAAGATTTCCTTAAGTATCTGATCCGGTATATATTAGACGAATGCTGGAATGATCTGGAATTTTTAAGTAATATGTATGATAAAGAGCTTATTAATCGGCTGAAATTTGTTACTGATAGTAGTTTCGAGCGCATAACATATACCCGGGCAATTGAAATATTGCAGCAATCAGGTGAGAAATTTGAATTTCCGGTAAACTGGGGAGTAGATCTGCAAACTGAACATGAGCGTTATCTCGTTGAAAAATACTACAAAAAACCTGTGATGGTAACCGACTATCCAAAAGATATTAAGGCTTTTTATATGAAACAGAATGATGATGGTAAAACTGTAAGGGGCATGGATGTTCTGTTTCCCAAGATCGGAGAAATAATCGGAGGTTCACAGCGCGAGGAAGATTATGAAAAGCTCAATAAAAGAATAAAAGAGCTAAATTTACCGGAGCAAGATCTGTGGTGGTATCTTGAAACAAGAAAATTTGGGACAGTAATACATAGTGGTTTTGGATTGGGACTGGAAAGGACATTACTTTTCATTACCGGCATGAGTAATATTCGTGATGTCGTACCATTTCCCAGATCACCCAAAAATGCTGAATTTTAATGCTTAAACAGAGATTACAACAGAAGTTATTACAGAAATTATCTCCCCAGCAAATACAGATGATTAAGTTGCTGGAAATTCCCACTATGCAGCTGGAGCAGAGGATTAAGAAGGAACTGGAAGAAAATCCGGTTCTGGAAGAAGGTATGGAGGATGAAGCAAATATCAAAGAAGACCAGGATGTCCAGGATAATATAAATAATGACGATGATGAATTTTCCCTGGAAGATTACCTTAATGACGAAGATATCCCATCTTATAAGCTAAACACTAAGAATTATTCCAAAGATGACAGGAAGGAAGATATTCCCTTTTCAACAGGAGCAACATTTAATGATTATCTGGAAAGCCAGCTGGGATTACGATCATTGACCGAGAAGCAGCAGGTTCTGTCAAAATATATTCTTGGCAATATCGATGAAGACGGATATCTGAGAAGAAAACTTGAATCGATTGTTGACGATATTGCCTTTTCTCAGAATATTACTGCAACAGAAGAGGAGTTGCAGGAAATACTGGATATTATTCAGGATTTTGACCCCCCGGGTGTGGGAGCCCGTAATTTACAGGAATGCCTTATACTTCAATTAGCGAATAAAGATCATGAACAGCCTGAAATAGTGCTGGCTCAATTAATACTAAAGGACCACTTTGAAGAATTTACGAGAAAACATTATGATAAGATCATTGCCCGAATGGGAATAACTGAAGAAGAGCTTAAGAATGCCCTTGAAGAAATATTAAAACTCAATCCAAAGCCCGGAAGCTCATATAGCGATCCTGCAAATAAAACATCAGATCATATTATTCCGGACTTCATCCTTGAAAATAATGACGGGGAGATGCAGCTAAGCCTTAACTCAAGAAATGTGCCTGATCTGAGAGTAAACAGGGAATACAGTGAAATGCTGGAATCATACCACACAAACAAAGAAAAAATCTCAAAGAAAGATAAAGTGAAATCAGACAT
>CAZFHF010000204.1:0-6125 GCA_964518655.1 uncultured Bacteroidales bacterium
AAGATAGGAGGATTCAGCGGCCTGAAAGTAGCAGAGGATATTGATATTAGCATGAGGTTCCAGAATGCCGGATATAAGGCAGCCCTTATTACAAATGCTTATGTTTATCATAAAAGGAAATCAAGCTTGCGTAAATTTTTCATTCAGTTGTCCCTTCATGGCAGGGCAAGGATTGACCTGTTTAAAAGGCACAGAAATTCTCTGAAACCTTTGTATTTCCTGCCTTCACTTTTTGTTCTTTACATACTTGCAGGCATATCAACAGCTTTCTATTGCAGTTATTGCTTTATTTTCTTTCTGGTTACTGTTATATTCTATTTTTTTCTTCTGTTTACTGATGCTTCGTTACGGAATAAAAGCCTGCATATAGGATTGCTTGGAACGGCTGCCTCATTTATTATGCTCATAGCTTACGGCACAGGATTTATTCAAAATTTCATCAGGAGGATAATATTCAGAAGTAAAAAGGAGAGTATCAGACCTTTGATAATAAAGGAATAGGGGGAATAGAGGAATAGGGACAAAGAAAGCAAAATTCAATTCGGGATCAAGTTACCCTGTTATCATAATTTGCGCCCATAGAAAAATCTTCACCTTTGATCTTTTTATTGATCAGTTGCTTTATTGCATGGAAGATAATTATGTGAATATCTTCTGTTATTTCCATGTCGTTTACCGGGGCATGTATTAAAACATCTGCCATATTCTTAATCTTACCACCCCTGTATCCGCTAAATGCAATGATTTTTGAACCCACCTGCCTGGCATAATTTAAGGCTTTGACTACATTAACAGAGTTTCCGCTGCCGGAGATGCCGATAACAACATCGTCCTTTTCAAGATATGTCTTTAATTGTTCATAAAAAACCTCATCATATGCAAGATCATTGGATATTGCTGTTATAGAGGGAATGTTGTCATTAAGGCAGATAACCCTGAACCTTTTGTCCAGCCCGAATGATATGCCTTTCATAAAATCTCCTGCCACATGCGACGCAGTGGAGGCACTTCCTCCGTTGCCGAAAATATAAATGGTATTGCCACTGTTATAGCAATCCATGATTATATCAAAAGCTGACTCAATACTGTCAGTATCAACTTCTTTCAGTGTTTCAGATACCTTCGCAAAGTAAGTTTCAAAGTGTTCATTTAAATTGTTCATCTGCAAAATATATTAGTTTGGAACCGTCCTGGTCAAATTTGAAGTCAAAGTTATACAAAGGTTTTAAAGAATCCTTCAGTTTTTGCTGTTTCTGTTTTTCGCAATAGAAAAGGAAGAAACCGCCTCCTCCTGCACCCAGCAATTTTCCCCCTTCTGCTCCGTTTTTAAGCCCTGTATCGTAAATTTGCTGGATCTCATCGTTGCTTATCTGTGATGCAAGCTTCTGCTTAAGGATCCAGTTTTCATGCAGCAGCTTGCCAAAATCATTTATCCTCTCCTTATATAAACTGTCCCTGAGTTCAGAAACAAGGCCTACCATTGACTTCAGCGTATTGAACTTATCTTCCTGCGAAGCATTTTGTTTTTGTTCACTCAGGATATTGGAAGCCTTACGCTGATTGCCAATGTAAAACATTATAAGATTTTCCTGCAGGCCGCTATAAACATCGTTATTTATGCTCAGGGGTTCAACACGGACAGTGCCGTCAGTATTAAAATAGAAGATATTAAGTCCGCCATATGCTGCAGCGTACTGGTCCTGTTTCCCGATAGGCTCTTTTAAAATACCTATTTCTATCTCACAAGCCCCTTTGGCAAGTTCTTCTGCTGATATATACTGCCTGTTAATGGCAAATAAGTTATGCAATAAACCCACCGTGAATGATGATGATGAGCCCATGCCTGTTCCTGCAGGTATGTCTGCTATTGAGCTGATCTCAATGCCGCCCCTTATCCCGGCTTTTTTCAGTGATTCCCTGAGAATAGGGTGTTTCAGCTCTTCCACATTATTTACTGTTTCTGTTTTTGAATATTTTACCCTTAACTGGTCTTTGAAGAAGAATTTATGAGATGAGATATACATATACTTATCAATCGACGTACTTAAAACCGCACCCTGATGCCTGGAATAGAAAGTCTCCATGTCCGAACCTCCGCCAACAAAGCTAATCCTGAAAGGAGTCCGTGTTATTATCATTCTAAATTTGAGTTAATTACAAAATCAGCAAATTTACTTTCTTTTTTAATTAATTGGTATTCATCCTTTTCCCTTTTTTCCAACAATTGCAATATTTCTTCGTCGCTCTTTCCTCTCCAGTAATAGTATTCTTTAATACGTCTTTTTAGTGTTTCCTTATCGATCTCCATAAATACCTTTAAATCTGTCATTTTTCTCAGTTCTTCGTTACTTAACGCTATGATACCGTCAATTATTACAATATCTTCATTATTCAGCTTATATTCAATTGGTTGTGCTTCCCTTTCCGGGTGATGAGGGTAGGAGAGGAGTGATACAGCCTTCCCTTTAATAATATCCCGGACATCATTTATAAGATCATCCATCCTGAACCTGTCATATACATTTTTACAATGTTCCCTTTGGTCTTCAGGCAGTATCCAGTTGTCAAGTTCTATTATCATTGATTTCATATCCTTACCGGCGAATTTACGGTTAATATATGCTGCAAGGTTACTTTTACCTGATTTTGCATTGCCGGCTATGCTGATTACAAAAGGTTTTTTGCTTTTCCTGCCGGCAATAGAATCATGAATATCTTTAAATAAATCCTGGTAAGGTTCATTAATAATAAATTTTACAGCTTCCGGAAGATCCTTAAAGAAAAAATCAGGTTTTATACTGGTTTTTTTAACTCCATATCCGGTCATTACCCCAACAGTTGCACAACCTGCATTTTTACCGGCAATAATGTCTCTTTCAGCATCACCTATCATCCATGATTCTGATAAATCGATATTAAGATCTTTTGCAGCCTGTATAAACATTCCCGGCTTAGGCTTACGGCATACACAGTCAATTTTATATTCGGCTCTTTCTTCAGGATAGCCTTTATCAGGGTGATGGGGACAATAGTATATAGCATCAAGCTTTGCATGCTCGTCACCCAGCTTTGTTTCAAGCTTCTTGTGTATATACTCAAGCTCATCGACAGTGCAAAGATTTCTGGCAATTACTGACTGATTGGTAACAACGATTGACAGGTAATCTGATCTGTTTATTTCTCTTATCGTGGAAGACGTGAAATCGTACAATTCAAGATCTTCATGCCTGTATATAAGGTCTTTTTCAACCGTAATAACACCGTCTCTGTCAAGAAATATTGCTTTTTGCTTTTGCTCATAACTAAGCCGGCTGATTTTTCCTGTTTTATAGTCAGAGTTAACCTGTTCAAATCTTTCGGGGGTCCCGGTATCCTTGAGGTATTCAAAGGTATTATACCCGTACATAGGTATATCCTTATGGATCTTGGGAAAAATATCTATCCCGAAGTCTGCCTTCTTACCCTTTTCCAGAAATTTTAAAACTGAAGGATTAAAAATATAAGCACCTGCATTAACTAAATTCCTGTAATATTTCCCCTGCTCATGGGGCTTGGGATGTACAGCGATTGTTCTGTCCTCCCTGTCAAGTTCAACGAGGTCACTGTCATAGGGGTGATCATTTGGATGCAGTACCAGGGTACATTTACTTTTTTTTGCTTTATGAAAGCTTATGAATCGCGAAAGATCCATATTTATCATTACGTCGCCATACAAAATAAGGAAGTCTGCAGTAAGCAGGCCTTCTATATCTTTTATTCCTCCTACCGTACCCAGTGGTTGCTTTTCATCATGGTATATAATGCTAACTCCTCGTTTTTTCCCATCCCCGAAGTAATCTATGATTTTTTCTTTCAGATAATTTACTATAATGATGATTTCAGTTATTTCATATTTCTTAAGCAGTTCTATCTGGTGTTCAAGTATAGGTATACCGCCAATTTTAAGCATCGGTTTTGGTAGGTTCCTGTTGAAACCGGCAAGTCTTGTTCCTTTGCCGCCAGCCTGAATTACCGCCTTCATCATTTGCGTTTACTGTAAATTTTAAAATAACAAAGAAAGAGAAAATATCAGGAAAATAAAAATCACAAATAACAAGCACCAAATAATAAATTAGGTTCAAATACCAAATATCAAATCACAAATTTCAAATAATTTTCAAATTCCAAATTCCAATTATTTAAAACATTTTCTGTTTAGAATTTGATTTATTTTTAAATATTGGAATTTATTTGTTATTTGATGCTTGTTATTTGATATTTACCCGCTATAATGCAGTATAATTGTTTGGAATTATTATTACATTCTAACAGTATTTTTGTCTTAACATTCCTGCAACATGTTTATCGATTGGGAATGACAGGACATCATCACCCAGGTCTTTGATTTTTATCCACCTGAATGAGCGGCTGCCGTTTTTCAGTTCAGGAAAATCAAAAGGAGTGTCCGAGATTTTGAATTTAATATCCTCCTTAAATTTTATAAGGTAGTAAATGCTTATGATCTGGTGGTCTTTATGAAAAAAGGATTTCTGGTAAAAGTCGGTAGTATAAAAATGATCAACAATCTCAATTTCTTGTCCGAACTCCTCCATTGCTTCCCTTCTCATGCAGTCTGCGGGTCCCTCCCCGAAATCAAGACCCCCGCCCGGGAATTTTGTCATTTTCCGGTCAAGCAGGTACTCATCAGTGATCAGGACCTCATTCATGTCGGTTAGGATTATTCCATAAACTCTAATGTTAAAATGCCTGATGTTATTATCCATAACCTTGCCGGATATTATTTATTTATGAATAAAGTTATAAATAATGATTATACCGGAAGTAATAATAGTGAAAATAAATAAAGAAGGCCACTATCAGAATAATGGCCGTCTTTAAAGCTGTTTTAAACCCGATAATATACGATTGTTACTGTATTACCATTTTCCTTGTTTCAGAGAACTTGTCTGTCTGCAGAACGTAAAAGTATATGCCGCTGCGATGTCTTTCTGCATTCCATACTATATCATATTTACCTGCAGGACATTGTCTGCTGATGAGTACTTCTGTTTCTCTGATATTAATATCATATACCTTAAGAACAACGTAGCAGGCTTCAGGTATGCTGAAACTGATAGTGGTATTATCAACAACAGGATTCGGATAATTCTGATATAGTGCATATCCCTGATTTAATTGCTGATCAGCAGCGATTTCCTTTATATCAGTAATATCACCCGTTCTGCATAATGTTAAATAGCAAAACTCTTTTACTTTTGTATATATGTAATCATCATCATAATCAAATACTTCCAGCTGCATCCAGCTTCCGAAAGATACAGAGTAATAGAAAACAGGCAGGTTCAACGGATTTGATGTGCCAGCAAGTGCTAAATCATCAGCTGTGTAAGGTATTCCAATAACCACGGAATCATTGAATACAAGTCCGTCAGGGCCAAAATGATAATTAAGGCCTATGCCTATTGCAGATTTTGGTAATTCAGGAAGATCATTAACAAGGTCAATAGTGATTGCTGTCGGATCCTCAAGAACTCCCTCAGAAATTATTATCTGAATTCCTGTAAAATCATCGTAAACAGTATCGCCCTCAGTTCCAATTGTCTCGGTTGTTAAGTGAAGCACTGCCCACGAAGCTGTATGAAAAGAATAACTGCTGTCAACCGAATAATCTTCAGGAGCAAGATCATTGCACTGGACCCTGACAGTAATCAAATCATCACCTGGCAGACCGCCGTCAGGATCATAGCCGATTGTATAATCCATTCCATGAGATATGATATTAACATCACCTCCAGTTTGATCAATACCTCCGGAGATTATTATATCATCATTAATATAAACATAAAGGGAACTTACATCTATTCCTTCCTCGTCATCTTTAACTTTAAACTGCAAACCGGAATTTACAGGAATTGATACAGATCCGGCAGGAGGATAACAATTTTCGAGGTATGGAGATTCAAGCTCTATTATAATTCCTGTACCTGTTAATGAAACGTTTATTATACTCTCATCAGGATCGTCGGATGTAACTTTAAGTGTTGCATTTCTTATGCCTGTTGTTGCGGGAGTAAATTGTACTTCAATATTTTCTGTGTTACCAGGTGCAAGGACAAAAGCAGTCT
>CAZFHF010000205.1:0-6125 GCA_964518655.1 uncultured Bacteroidales bacterium
AGTTCGTACAAGCAACAGAACGCCTCTTTCATCAGGTACTATTAGTGAGTTAATAGGCGATTCACTGGCAAGTATTACTGTCGGAAGGGAAAAAATTCAGAATATGATCAAGGAATCCGCCGGTAAACAGACTCATGATCTGGGAATTGAAATACTGGATTTCAGAATTAAAAGGATAAATTATGTACAGGAAGTTAGGGAGCAGGTATATGAGAGGATGAAAAGCGAACGATACCGCATAGCTGATAAATTTCGCTCAGAAGGACAGGGTGAGGCTTCAAAAATTAACGGGGAAAAGGAGCGCGAATTAAAGACTATACAATCCGAAGCATTTAAGCTGGCTGAAGAGATTAAGGGTAAAGCCGACGCAAAGGCTGCTGCAATTTATGCTTCTGCATACGACCGTTCCGCAGCATCGAGAGACCTTTACAGCTTTGTTAAATCAATGGAAACATTTGAAAAAACATTTGACAACCAGACTTTTGTAATATTGTCAACTGACAGTGAATTATATAAATACCTGAAGAGTATGAAGTAACCGGTTGCTGACTTGACCAGGTTATGAACAACCAGGCTTTAATAATTGCTGCAGGTAAGCTCAAACGAAGACCGGGAGTTATGTGACAGAATGCTGAATGATTTAGGGATACCATACACTGAAATCAACAGGGATTCAATCAACCAGGGAAGCCTTAAGAACTATAATGTACTGTTAATGCCAGGGAGCAATAATTATGAGATGGGCCAGGAGCTGGGCATAGAAGGTATAGGAAAAGTAAGGAATTTTATAAAGCTGGGAGGCGGATATTTTGGTATCTGCGGAGGAGCATGTTTTGCTCCTGAAACTATGGTGTGGAGAGGATGGTCGGATGAGCCACGTACTTATATTGAAATTAGCGGGCTTGGCATTATCGGGGGAACTGCAGACGGACCGGTGGAAGATTTTGCACCGTCATATCAGGATTTCAGCTGCAAGATAAATATTGTCAGCGACCAGCATCCTGTTGCAGAAGGGCTTCCGGAAACTATACAATACCTGTATGATCACGGACCGATGTTCATCACCGGGGATAATCCCCGTATTGAAGTTATTGGAAAGTCCGTTAAAGGGGATAAAAATTTTATCCTGTGTTCGGAATTCTATGAAGGCAGAATTTTTATCACCAGCGGTCATCCTGAGGTTGGCAATTCAAAAAGCTCGTGGCCTATGGTTGTTAATGCCATAAACTGGTGTTCGAAACGTGATTTGTATGGTGGGGAATAAACCGTAACCGGGAATATTTATTCCTCCCATCGCTTATTTCATATATATAAGTTTGCTGATAACACTGAAATCGCCGGATATGATCCTGACAAAGTAAATACCTTCACTGAGGTCATCAGGCTGCCATATGTATGAATTTTCACCACTTGCGCGGTAGCCCTGGCTGATACTGGCAACAAGCATACCGTCTACTGTATATATTGATATTTCCACATCTCCGCTTTCAGGTAAGTTATAACTTATTGTAGTATAGTTGCTGAAAGGATTGGGATAAGCGCTGATACCTGTGAAATCTTGTGCAAAAGCCTGCTTTTGTGACATGAAATAATCGTTATAGAAAGTTGCTGCAGTTAGTCCTGACCATTCGCTGCCATCTTTTGCCCGGGCGCTTATAGGTGAGACCTTGCCGGGCGGCACGAATGATGCAGTGTACAGTGATGCATTTGATGATATGCTTCCTCCAATCAGGCGTGGATCCGAACCATCAGCAGTATAATATATATCCCCCTTCGGAGCACTGATAATAAGTTTAAAATCTTCAGCCACCTGTCCGCCATGCTGGTTGAATGAAGGAGGATCAACAGAAGGAAGCATGCCTGCGTTATAAATCTGATCCAATACTATGCCGGTACGGTCAGGAAAATAATCATAGACCAGCCTGTCCTGTTCATCATACCAGTAATCATTCCTGGTGTACAGATAGTAAGGGCCCCAATTCCATTGATGTACATCACGCCTGTAATCCCCCCATCTTGCCGATTCACTAATCATAGCTGCTTCAATCTCATTCGCCCTTTTCATGTAACGGCTGATTGATGAATCAGGGCAAAGCAACCCGTTATTACGAAGATGAAAGTTTACACGATCAGCAAAAAGCAGTTTGAATTCCTTATTTTTCATCAGATCTTTAAATATGCCGGACGGGCGTTCCAGGTTGTCCTCATTTATGTAATTCTCATATTTACTTTCCAGGATCTTTTCAGTATCCCAGCAATAGAACTGGAATCCCTTGCCCGGGTTCACCCTGTTTCTTGCTGCTATCCAGTTATGATGATCCCAGTCATTATTTCCTCCGTAAAAGTTAAGTAATATATAATCTATTAAATTTACAGGATCAACATAGCTGGGATAAGAAGGATTGGGAGTTCCATCAGGATTATTTCCTATAAGCTCCTGGTAATAATCATTCTGAGAAATATTACTGCTGTTAACCGCATCATTAAGGTAGTCCCATGCATCACTGTTTCCATCCACCAGTTCAGCATAATCCCTGAGAATATCAAATTCATCTTCGTCACCTCCGTAATAAGATTCCATAAATGCTTTGTCACACCTTTCGGACATATTATATAAACCCCAGTACATACCATTAAGATACAAATGCGCGAACTTGTTATGGGCTGACACATAACCCATATCCAGCTGTGTATCTTTTGACCAGGGATCACGTATATGCTGTGCTCTTATTCTCTGGTTAGAATCAAAATGACGCCAGCTGTTGCCGTATGCTGACCTGAAAATAATAGTATTGAACTCATCAGTTGCCCCGTTGCCAAAAATCGGGTAATCCAGTCTACCTGGCCCATATATGCTTCTGAACATAAGTCTGAATGAGTGTTTGGGTGATTTTTCCGCCTGGCGGCTTGCTCCGCCCTGTATCCTTAAACCACAGTTAACCTGAATGCTTTCCCCTATATCAGGAAGGATATATTCAAATGAAACAGGTCGTTCCCAGCCATCTCCAAAAGAGCCATAGGGACCGGTATAAATATATATGCCTCCGGAGTCAGGACCAGTGCTATGTGAAAACAGGAAGCCAATATCCGTTACAAGTGAAATAACAGGCACTGAACGCAGTGATGAGTCCATCAGTCCGGAATACTCAGGATTGTCTGTTATTTCGCTGTCCATTCCATAGTCGGCAATTGCTGTACCTGTAAAATCATAATAGGAGCCCCATTCTGAAGGATAATCCGGAGGATCATTCGGCTGGTTAACCACATCCGCAGAAAATATATACGTACTGGTAACTGTAGTACTTGGAACGAGACCGGATTTTACTGTTACTGCCTTTAGTGTTGTTGTTGCTGATATACTTACAGGACCTGTATATTCGGTACCATTGTCCTCTGATGGAGTACTGGCATCCGTTGTATAATATATTTTTGATCCTGGTGAAGAGCTTGATAAAACAACGCTAAAAGGATCAGTATAAAATCCCCTCCTGACATCAAATTCCGGGGGCTCTAAAAATTCTTCCCCAATATTGGAACTGCCGGGAGTGGGTGAGGTGAAAAAAATCAAATTTCCACCGTATTCGCCATAGGATATATCTTCATATTGCCCGGGAAATGCCGGTGCAAATGCAGAGGAAACTGTTAAACCTCCGGGCTTAAATAATCCCAGGTATTCACCTGAGCCTGACAGCTTAAAGCTGGTATGCATATTACCGGCAGGATCTCTTCTGTCCTTTCCCGAAGCAAATACAACAATAAAAGAGTCCGGAGGCAGCATTATCTGCGGAAATACCCATTTTGCAGGTTCATCAATCCTGTCAGTAAGACTCCATGCAAGTAAATCCACAGTATCAGTTCCGGGATTATAAATCTCAATCCAGTCAGAGTATTCCCCGTCCTCATCCTGAAGAATGCTTGAGTTTATTGCCATAAATTCGGAGATCACAAGACTGTCATCAGATGATGCATAAAGGAAATTGCCATATGAAAATATACAGGCTATACAGAAAAAAGCAGTTTTTAGAAATTTTAATTTCATTGTAAAGTATTGTTATTATAAAATTATTTATGCAACGATACCATATATATTAATTCGTCCGGGTTATCAAACATTATGTAATATACGGCATATATTTAGGATAGTTATTATGTAAAAGGGATTTTAACATGAAATTATTTATATCCTTAAAAAATGACGAAGATAATTTTATTTTCCAAGACTATTTCTAAAGACAAAGCAAATAATGGTAAGTAATATAAGCACAAACAAATTAACATTTTACTTGTTGTGATTGTATCATTTTATGATTAATTTTAATTAGGAAAGCAAAAGGAGGAGCATATAATAAAATCTGATTACAAAAAGTATGATATTAATTTGTAAGTTATTATTAAAATTTGGAAAAGATGAAACGGATTAGAATTTTGGTTGTAGTATCCCTGATGCTATTTGTTTGTAATACTCTTAACGGGCAGGATTTGCCTATAGTATTTCAGGCTGATTCCGGGGATGTTGGGGATGAATTTGTTACACTGTTAGCAGGCAATGTAATATACGTTACTACTCAGACTGAACTGGTTAATTCCGGTAATCCCGGAAGAGCGGGGCGTGTGATCACATTTGAAGTAACATTTCCCGATTCAGGGACATACGACCTGTATGGCAGGATAAGAATAGGACCGGGTAATGATACTGACGACAGCTTCTTTTATGCAAGCGGGTTCGGAATAAAAGATACAATTAATGATAATGACTGGATTACTGTGAACAATATTGGAGGCCTTGGATTTGCCAATCCTGAGGATCCTATTTACGGTGCAGGCGGAGCTTCAAATACATACTGGAAATGGTTTAATTTCTCAGAAAATACGGGTCATGATCCTCCAGTAACATTCAGTGTTGATTCAGGTGAGCTTACACAGATATTCCAGGTTGGTGCACGTGAAACCGGACTGGATATGGATAAATTCGCATTCGCACGGTCAGAGTTATACTTTACGGTGGAAGATATGGACAGCGTAAGGCCGGGATCACTTGTGCCGCAGTTTGAACTTGCAGTACCTGACGGACCTCCCCTGGCTCAGGGAAAGTGCAAATTCCTTGGCAGTGCTTACAGTGACTATCAGGCAGCATATTTTGACAGCCTGTGGAACCAGGTCACTCCTGAGGACGCAGGTAAATGGTCATATGCAGAGCCCTACAGAGATGAGATGCGTTGGAATGTTCTGGATTCTGCCTATAATCTGGCAAAGAAGAATGGTTATCCGTTTCAGCTGCATGTATTAATCTGGGGCAACCAGCAGCCTGAATGGATTGAGCCATTAGACTCGGCAGAACAGCGCCAGGAAATTGAAGAATGGTTCTCAGAGCTTGCCAGCCGGTACGAGGATATAGATATTGTTCAGGTAGTAAATGAGCCGTTGCACGATCCGCCATCCGGTATTGGTAACGGTAATTATCTCAATGCTCTGGGGGGAACCGGTACAACAGGATGGGACTGGGTTATTGAGGCATTTGAACTTGCGCGGCTGTACTTTCCCAATTCCGCTTTGATGATAAACGAGTATAACATTGTTAACAGCACGGCAAACACAAATGATTATATTGAGATCATAGAACTGTTAAAGGCAGAAGATCTAATAGATGCTATAGGTGTTCAGGCTCATGCCGGGGCAACCATTGCCGGATCGTCAACAATTACTGCCAACCTTAATCTCCTGGCAGCAACAGGACTGCCAGTCTATGCTACTGAATTTGATATATATGGTGTTACTAATAACCAGCAATTACAAGACTACCAGAGGATATTCCCTCTTTTCTGGGAACATCCGGGTGTTGAAGGAGTAACACTTTGGGGCTACAGACCTGGTACATGGATTAGTTCCGCATATATTCTGGATCTCTATGGGGAAGAAAGACCGGCAATGACATGGTTAAAGGGATATATAAGATCTGTTAATTTTAACGATGACTGTGAAGTATCCTCAGTGCAGGAGGTTGTAGATAATGAAAAAATTGCGGTATATCCTAATCCTGCAATGAATGGAAGCTTTACAATCAGCGGGATTGAAAATGTAACCCGGATCAGGTTGCTTAATATAACCGGCACAGAGGTTATGAATAT
>CAZFHF010000206.1:0-6089 GCA_964518655.1 uncultured Bacteroidales bacterium
CAAGGTATTATCCCAAACCTCCGGAAGAGATTTCTGAAGATTATGACAAGGAATATAGTATTGTTGAGACTGATGAAGAATCATGGAAAAATCAGTGGGCTGTCGGAGGACAGATGGCACCCCTTTATTCATACCGCCATTTCTCATCTAACTACCTGAGCAGCTATGTTCAGCATCAGATAAACTCCAAAGAATCAGGGATTGTAGCATATGCTATGGGAGTAAATGTTGCAATGGCTCCGGCAAAAAGATTATCTGTTCAATCAGGGATTTATTATTCTAAATACGGACAACAAACTGAAGTTTTAAATGTAACTGTAACTGCTCCTTCCAGGGCAGTATCATGGGATAACTTCGAGGAAGATGGGACTACTACGGAAATTATTTTTTCAAATACAACGGGTACTATTGATCCGACAAACAGTGACAGAGAAGAAACTTTCAACAGTGCTTATAATGGTTCAAAAGATGGAGACCTTGAAACAATACAGGATATAGGCAATATCACTGACATCAACTCAAATTCAACGGCAACCCAGTATTTCGAGTATGTCGAAGTCCCGCTGATTGTGAAGTACAAATTAATTGACAGGAAAGTTGACTTTAATATTTCAGGCGGATTTAGTACAAATATTTTGATTGGAAATGATATTTATGTTGACGAAGGAGAGGGTGAGTATAAATATGGGGAAACAGTAAATATCACAACAATGAACTATTCAAGTTCATTGGGTATGGGCATTGAATATCCTGTTATATCAAATTTTGTTGTCAGCATTGAACCTAAATTCAGATATTATCTTAATCCTATTGATAAGAGGCCGTCATACACGATCCATCCATACTCCTTTGGGATATTTACCGGGATTAGTTATGTGTTTTAAGATACTGAATTGAAAAAGAACGAATATTAATAATGCATTTGCCGGGAAGAAAGTAAAATCACAAATTACAGAATTCAAACAGCAACCCCCGCCTGCTCCCGACTTAGTCGCGATTAACGGCGCAACCAGTAACCAGCAACCAGGTAACAGTTAAACTTTATTATTCAACATCTGTTCTATAGATGTTTAACGATTGTTGAAAACCATACAATAAAAAACCTTTTAAAATAATTAATTTTAATGCAAGGATTTCTGCATGATGTAAGTCTTATTAATTAAACAATATTGAAGTGAAAAACAGCAGGAGAACAGGAATAAAAAAGCCTTTCGCAAGGCCGTTATTAATATATATCACAGCATTAGCCTTAATTGTTTGTGCCGGACTCACAATTCAGAGTTTTAATACTGCGGATGAGAAAACAGGGGATGAGAATGAAAATTACAACTACAGTGTGAAAGCTGTGAAGATCCCTGAAAACATTGAATTTGCCGGCGAGGAAGTTCCCCTTAAATATTTTGACACAAGGGAAAGCCTTGACAGGGAGTTATTAATTAACACATACTGGCATTCACAGACATTGTTATTTATTAAAAAGGCAAACAGATATTTCCCGGTCATTGAGAAAGTGTTAAAGGCGAATAATATTCCTGATGATTTTAAATATCTCACCTTAGCTGAAAGCGGGTTGGCCAATATTGTATCACCTAAGCATGCTGTTGGTTTCTGGCAGCTTCTGGAAGAAACTGCCAAAGACTACGGGCTTGAGATCACAACAGAGGTGGATGAAAGGTACCATCTTGAGAAGGCAACAGAGGCAGCATGTAAATTTTTCAGGGAATCGTATGAAAAATACAATAGCTGGACTTTGGCAGCAGCCTCATTTAATGCAGGAAGGCGCGGAATTGACAGGCAAACGGAAAAACAGAAACAGAATGACTATTATGACCTGTTGCTAAGTGAGGAAACAGCGAGGTATATTTTCAGGGTACTGGCGTTCAAGCTTGTTCTGTCTGATCCTGAGGAATATGGATTTTATCTTAATGATGATGATTTATATTCAGAAATACCATATTATGAGGTCAGTATTGATTCAGCAATAACAGATATAGCGGAGTTTGCAATAACGCACTCTACAAACTACAAAATGATTAAATTGTTAAATCCCTGGCTGCGCGAGAACTCACTTGCAGGCAACAGCAAAAAATCCTATATTATTAAAATTCCTCAGGAAGGTGTAAGGGAAATTGCTTTTTAAGCTATACCTTCATAAGGATTTTTTTATTAAAAATATTCCATTAGTTGAAAGAAGCGGAAGCATATAACATAATTGAATCAGATGAAAGGATTAATGTTATCGGGGCGCGTGTGCATAACCTGAAGAATATTGACGTTACTATTCCCAGAAATAAGTTTGTTGTTATCACAGGACTAAGCGGGAGCGGTAAGTCCTCGCTTGCTTTTGATACAATATATGCTGAGGGGCAAAGGCGTTTTTTTGAGACACTGTCGGCTTACGCACGACAGTTCCTGGGTAATATGGAACGTCCCGATGTGGATAAGATCACAGGATTGAGCCCTGTGATATCTATTGAACAGAAAACAACAAGCAAAAATCCACGGTCAACAGTAGGCACTATTACTGAGATATACGATTACCTGAGGCTGCTTTTTGCCAGGATCGGGGTCGCTTATTCCTATAATACCAACGAAAAGATGGTAAGGTTTACAGATGAGCAGATCATTAATCTCATACTCGAAAAATATAGCCACAGGAAGATAATTATCCTTGCACCATTGATTAAAGGCAGGAAAGGACATTATAAAGAGCTTTTTGAACAGGTGCGGAAGAAAGGTTTTTTAAATGTAAGGGTTGATGAAGAAATTCTGGAATTAAAATACGGATTAAAAGTTGATCGTTTCAAAACACATGATATCGAGATAGTTATTGATAAGCTTGAAGTCACTGAAAAAGACAGAAACCGCCTGAAGAATTCAGTTTCTGACGCTATGCAGCATGGTAAGGGAATAATAATAATACTGGATGTTACGAACAACAATACAAGGTATTTCAGCAGACAGTTAATGTGTCCTACAACAGGGATTTCATATAATGAGCCGGCACCACATACATTTTCATTTAACTCACCTCATGGGGCATGCAAACGATGTAACGGACTGGGAACAGTAAATGAGATTGATATTAACAGGATAATCCCTGACAGGGAATTAAGTATCAGAAAAGGAGGCATTGAACCTTTAGGGAAATATAAGAATTCACTTATTTTCTGGCAAATTGAGGCAATAGCAAAGAAATATAAGTTTACTCTTAACATGCCAATTAAAGAAATCCCTGAAGAAGGGCTTGATGTTATACTTTACGGCTCCGAGGAGTCGTTTAAGCTTGAAAATACACCTCTTGGCACTTCATCAAACTATTTTCTGAGCTTTGAAGGCATAGTGAATTATATTGCAGGTTATCAGAATAATAACAGCGCAAAAAAGGAGAATCCCTGGATCCAGCAGTTTGTTAACAGGGTCACATGTCCTGCATGTAACGGAACAAGGCTCAAAAAGGAATCACTTTATTTCAAAGTTCATGATAAGAATATTGCCCAGCTGGCATCGATGGATATCAGAGAGTTAGCATTCTGGGCAGATAATATCATGACGCATTTATCAGACAAGCAGAAAAAAATCGGTGAAGAGATATTAAAGGAACTGCAGACAAGGATAAAATTTCTGTTAAATGTCGGACTAAATTACCTGTCATTGAATCGCTCTGCCAGGAGCCTGTCGGGAGGTGAAAGCCAGAGAATAAGGCTCGCAACACAAATAGGCTCCCAGCTGGTTAATGTATTATATATTCTTGATGAACCCAGTATTGGATTGCATCAGCGGGATAACAAAAAACTGATCAATGCTTTAAAGGAGCTTAGAGATGCAAATAATTCCATTATTGTGGTTGAGCATGACAGGGAGATGATCCTTTCTGCAGATCACATTATTGATCTTGGCCCCTTTGCCGGAAGGCACGGAGGAAAAGTAATTGCATCAGGAGCGCCGGATGAAATAGCCGGGAGCAACACTCTCACAGCACAGTACCTGAGAAATGAAAAGAAAATACCTGTTCCTGAAAGACGCAGATCGGGAAATGGCACATCGATTACCCTAAAGGGTGCTTCAGGTAACAACCTGAAGAATATCAATGTGGAGTTTCCGGCAGGTAAATTCATATGTATAACAGGAGTATCAGGGAGCGGTAAATCTTCACTTATAAATGAAACATTATACCCGGTGCTGTCCAGGCATTTTTACCGTTCGAAGCAGGAATCATTACCATATAAGTCGATTGAAGGAATACAAAATATTGATAAGGTAATTGAAGTTAACCAGACTCTGCTTGGCAGGACACCCCGGTCAAATCCTGCTACATATACAGGTGTTTTTTCTGACATCAGGAAGTTGTTTGAACAAACACAGGAATCAAAAATAAGGGGTTACAAAGCCGGCCGCTTTTCTTTCAATGTTAAGGGAGGAAGATGTGAAACATGCCAGGGTGCGGGGGTTCAGACTATTGAAATGAATTTTCTGCCGGATGTATATGTTGTATGTAAAGATTGTAACGGCAAACGATATAACCGTGAAACCCTGGAGGTAAGGTATAAAGGTAAATCCATAAGTGATGTTCTGGACATGACGATTAATGCAGCGGTTGAGTTTTTTGAAAATATTCCTTCGATACTAAAGAAACTTAAAACACTGAAACAGGTCGGACTTGGCTATATTACCCTCGGGCAGCCTTCAACAACACTGTCAGGAGGGGAATCGCAGCGTGTGAAACTGGCTGCGGAATTATCAAAAAGAGATACCGGACAAACACTGTATATTCTTGATGAACCAACTACCGGACTGCACTTTGACGACGTCAGGGTACTGCTTGAAGTGCTGAACAGGCTGGTTGATAAAGGTAATACCATTATTGTCATAGAGCATAATATGGAAGTAATAAAAATAGCCGACCATATAATCGATATGGGTAAAGAAGGAGGATTGCAGGGAGGAGAAATAATCTGTTGCGGGACACCTGAGGATATAATAAAAAATAAGAATAGCTATACTGCTGATTTTCTGAAAAAGGAATTGGCAGTACAAAAGTGATAAATTTGTTGTGTTTATTAATAATTACAAACTTTTTATATAATATTATCGTAAACAAGACAGGAAATAATACGGATGAAATGACATCAGTAACTTTCTGAGTATTATCTCAATAATTATAAATTCTGAGCGATGAATAAAGAATCAAAAATTTCCAGGAATGAGGAAAAGATAAAGAGAGCATTTAAGAAAAAGAACTGGAATGAAATAAAGACATCAGACAGCTGGAAGATCTTTAAAATCATGTCTGAATTTGTTGAAGGATTTGAGAAACTGGCAAGAATAGGACCCTGTGTATCGATCTTCGGATCAGCAAGGACTATTCCGCAGACAAAATATTATGTGCTGGCTGAAGAAATAGCCTACAAGCTAACTCAACATGGATACGGAGTAATAACCGGAGGAGGAGCAGGCATTATGGAAGCCGCAAATCTCGGAGCAAAACGCGGAAACGGCAGATCAGTGGGCATAAATATAGACCTGCCTTTTGAGCAGGAAGCCAACCTGTTTATTGACAGCGACAAGCTGATAACTTTTGACCATTTTTTTGTAAGGAAGGTAATGTTTATGAAGTACGCCCAGGGATTTATCGTCCTGCCCGGCGGATTCGGAACATTTGATGAGTTATTTGAAGCTCTGACGCTCATACAGACAGAAAAGATAGGCAAGTTTCCTATAATACTGATAGGAAGAAAGTACTGGGAAGGCCTGATAAAATGGGTAAAGGAAACTATGCTTGATGAGGAAAAGAATATAAGTCCTGCAGATCTGGACCTTTTTGTAGTTGTCGATACTGCCGATGAAGCAGTTAAATATATAGATGATTTTTATTCCAAATACCTGCTAAGTCCTAACTTCTAGCTCAATTTTAATTAACATATTTAAGTTTCTACTATTCAGTAAAACAGGTTCAAGTTATTAACAATTTGTGTTAAAAAGTTATTGCTATTCATCTGTTAATTGACTATTTTTAACTTCCAATAAAACAATGATTTGATGTTAAGAATAACTATCATCTACCTGAATCTGCGGGTTGTATTAATTAT
>CAZFHF010000207.1:0-6086 GCA_964518655.1 uncultured Bacteroidales bacterium
CCTGGGAACATTATTAATGATGATTGCCGAAAGAAGGCGTGAATTTGGGGTTATGGTATCCATCGGTATGAAAAAAATAAAACTGGGTTCTATACTTCTGCTGGAAATTTTAATGCTGGGAGCAATAGGAATATTCAGTGCTGTTATTGCCAGCATACCGGTTATTTACTTCTTTAATAGGAATCCGATAAGGCTTACCGGTGAATTTGGGGAGATTTATGAATCATATGGGATTGACCCTGTCCTCGCCTTTTCAATGGATCATGGATTTTTTATCGGGCAATCAATTGTAGTACTTGTAATATTTATTATTGCACTAATATATCCTGTTTATTCAACATTAAGAATAAATGAGGTACAAGCTCTTAGAGCATAATTAAAAACATTTAAATTAATATAACAATGATCTGGTCAATATCCTGGAAGAATATTTGGAGAAACAAAGTAAGAAGTGGAGTAGTAATCGCTGCTATTACTTTAGGTATTTTCGGAGGCGTTTTTTCAACTGCCGTAATGATTGGCATGATTGATCACAGAATTAAAGAGGCAATAGGCAATGAAGTTTCGCATATACAGATTCATGACAGCCTGTTTCTTGACAACAATGAAACCAGGTATATTATAAATAATATTGATGCGTTAATTGACTCAATAAAAAGAATTGAGGAGGTTAAGGCTATTTCGTCCAGGATTAAGGTATATGCCATGGCGAGCACATCAGCCAGCGCTTCGGGAGTAATAATAAAAGGCGTTGATGCGGAAGCTGAAAAAGTCATTTCAGGAATTCCGGGAATGATGGTTTCAGAAGGAGGTGAATTCCTGGGTCCCGAAGCAAGGAAACCAATATTTATAGGGGATAAACTTGCCCGGGAGCTGAAACTTACACATTTTGAAATAGATGACAATACACTGGAAAAATTAAAGGACAAGAAAAGCCTGAAAAAAATGGTTGCCGAACTGAACCGGCTTAACGGAAGCAAATACAGGAAGGAGGAAGAGTTTGACAGGGCAGTAATTTCTACTATAGGTAAAGACAAATATGACAAGTATGAATATATAATTAAAAATAGTGCAATAAGATATAAATTAAGAAATAAGATTGTTTTAAGCTACCAGTCTGTTGATGGCAACATCGCATATGATGCATACAGGGTTGCAGGTGTTTACAGGTCAAATAATGCCTTGTTTGATGCTGCTAATGTGTATGTTAAGAAAAGTGATCTCTGCCCGATAATCGGGCTGGAAGAAAATCAGGCTAATGAACTGGCTGTTCTGCTAAAATCAAATAAAAATGAAGATAAAATAGCTGAAAAAATAAGATCATATCAAGTCCCGGATCTAAATGTCCAAACCTGGAAGGATTTGCTGCCTGATATTAGCATTTATAATGAATATATGGATTTTTTCATGGTATTTATTGTTGGCATATTATTACTGGCAATGGGTTTCGGCATAGTAAACACTATGCTTATGGCAGTCCTTGAGCGTGTGAAAGAACTTGGCATGTTAATGGCTGTCGGGATGAATAAGCGGAAAGTATTTTCAATGATAATGCTTGAAACAATATTACTGTGTATGGTAGGGGCAGTCCTAGGGATGATAATTAGCTATTTGCTTATTTTATACACTGCGAAAAATGGAATAGATTTAACTGCAATGTATCAGGAAGGAATGGAAGCATGGGGATTTAGCGCTCATTTGTATCCTGAAATCGGGTGGGATTCTTTTATTCAGGTTACAGTGCTGGTTGTAATCGCAGGGATACTGGCGTCTATTTATCCTGCTCGTAAAGCTTTGAAATTAAAGCCTTCGGAAGCTTTAAGAATTGATATGTAAATAATTTAAAATACTAATATACTAAAGTCATGAAAGTAATTGATGTTAAAAATGTAACCAAGATTTACAATGATTCGGAGGTTAAAGTACATGCAGTGAATGGAATAAGCCTTTCATTTGAAGAGGGTGAATTTGCTGCAATTGTTGGTCCGTCGGGTTCAGGAAAAACTACTTTGTTGAATATACTGGGAGGGCTGGACAAACCTACAAGCGGAGAAATAATTATTGATCATACTGACATCAGGGAGCTTAAATCTTCTAAACTCATTGATTTCAGGCTAATGAACATTGGATTTGTATTTCAGGCATATAATTTAATACCCGTGCTTACTGCAAAGGAAAATGTTGAGTTTATTATGCACCTCCAGGGAAGGCCCAAAGATGAACGTGATAAAAGGGTAAGGGAATTGCTGGAGGCTGTCGGGCTGGGAGACAGAATGGACAGCAGGCCTGCAAAACTTTCGGGAGGCCAGCAGCAAAGAGTAGCAGTGGCACGTGCCCTGGCATCAAAACCCAAGTTTATACTTGCTGATGAACCTACGGCAAACCTGGATTCCAAATCAACTGAAAACCTCCTGGATATTATGGAAAAGCTGAATGCTGAGGAAAGAATAACTTTCATATTCTCAACTCATGATGCAAGAGTCGTGAAAAAAGCCAGAAGGGTAATAACAATTGAAGACGGGAAAGTGGTCAGTGATGAGTTCAGGAAATAATCAATCTTTTAATCTTGGATTAGCTCCGGAATTATGAAACATCCATCGAAAGTTAAAATTCTACGTATGAAAAGGCTGATAAGCAAAATTATCCTGATATACTTAATATCCGGCAATTTCATTTTTGCCCAGGATGAGGATAAACCGCCAAAAATAACATTAAATGGCTATATTTCAAATATGCAATCAGTTATGTATGAAAACCTGAATGATTTATGGCTTACTGAAAATCTTATACACAACAGGCTGAATTTTAACTGGTATATCTCTGATAAGCTTACCTTTTCATTGCAATTCAGAAACAGGTTCATTTATGGTGATATAATCAGAATGGATCAACTATTAGAAGAGCTTGATGATCAAATGGATGGAGATTCCCTTTCAGAATTTTTTTCAGTTTTCGGGATTAATCCTGATAATCTGAATTCCGGGATGGGTGGCTACGGTAATTATGTTGATAATATTGACAGCGATAACGGGATTGTTGATTTGTCCTTTAATGTTGCAGACGGGAAAACTTACCTTGTGAATTTATTTCTTGACAGGTTGTGGCTGCAATATACATCAGGCAACCTGGAGATAAAAGCAGGACGGCAGCGCATAAACTGGGGGCAGACATTCGTGTGGAATCCGAATGATATTTTTAATACCTATAGCTTCTATGATTTTGATTACCCTGAAAGGCCAGGCAGCGACGCAATAAGGATTCAGTATTATCCTAACTCCGTATCAACAGCAGAAGCAGCAATAAAGCTTGATAGTGCCAATAATGTTACAGCAGCAGGATTATATCGCTTTAACAAATGGAGTTACGACATTCAGTTTCTGGGAGGAATATTAAATAGTGAAGATTTTGTTTTAGGGTCAGGCTGGTCAGGTGATATCAAAGGAGTGAGCTTCAGAGGGGAATTAAGTTATTTTTACCCGATGAAGAACTTTGAAGATACAACAGGATTATTTTTTGCATCAGTTTCCTCAGAGTATATTTTTAGTAATTCATTTACAATACAGTTGGAAGCATTATACAGACAAACACCCAAAACAAATGATGTATCCAATTTTACAGAGTTTTACTCAGGCCCCCTGTCAGTTAAAAAGTTATCATTTACCGAATATAACATATTCGCACAGGCAAATTACCCTGTAACACCTCTTTTAAATGCGACTTTAGGAGGTATGATTTTTATGGGCGAAATAAACGGTTATTATATAGGGCCCTCACTAAGCTATTCCCTTATGGATAACCTCGATTTTTCAGTCTATATGCAGTTATTCAACGGAAAATTTCCCGATGATCAGGGAATAAAGCATAAACAAAGTTTTAATCTTGGATTTTTAAGATTTAAGATGAGCTTTTAATTTCCGGGTTCCTGTATAATCTTACATAAACACCAAGGCACCGGAACTCCTTTTGAACGGTCCATTTATTCTTTAATGTATCTATTTCTTCATCAGTGAACATATTATATATGTTCGAATAAAAAATATACCTGTGTTTTGCAAAATCTTTTAATGAAAAAGCCCTGTTATCATCTGACAAATCAATGAACTTTTGTTTTGTGATATTAGGTACTTCAGAACCGATTTCTTTGAAAGGAATCCCCTCGCTGTCAATATATTCAATCATTTTCTTACGAAGATGATAATAAGGCATATGTGCAATAGTAGCATCCCATCCCTTTGCCACTTTATCGGGGTAAATCCAGAAACTGCCAGATAAAAGTCCGGTTAGTAATAAAATATAGATATATGGGATTAACTTTCTATTATAGCTTTTTTCAAAAAGAATATATGAAATTATTATTGTCAGCAGGATAAAAACTACCATTAGATACCTGTGCCCGGCCATTACTTTATATATGAGCATTGACGGCAGGTTGAAAATCAGGGAAATTATTATCAAAACCATCAGCATCCTGATACTTTCATCTGCCTTGATTTTATTTTTAATAAAGAATGCAAGAAAATAAAATCCGCAAACCCAGAAGAATAGTCTGCCAAAATCGACTAATCTCCAGATAACTATTAAGATATTCCTGAGAAATCCCCTGAAATCTACAGTCTCAAAACAGCCTGCCCACGCAGAATCTTCATGATGGAAATTCCACCCTGTTGTTTTATAATGATATATAAGAAAAGCAAGATAAATGAAAAATGCAGGAAGATATTGCAGGATTGTCTTTGATAAGCTTCTGAGATGATTCTCCTGATGATGTGTTTTGCAATAATAATAATCAAAGCAAAATACAATGAAACATGAGATAACTCCCCGTGTATGTATAAGTGATAATCCTGTTAATGATATAATCAGGAGATTTCTTTTTTTGCCCAGTATTGAATTAACTGACAGGAAAAAGAAGAATAAAAGAATAAGATCACTTGAAACAACAACTACCTGCGATAAAAAAGTTGTATCAACTGTAATTAATATAAGTGTAAGAATTATATATCTTTCATTTTTAAAAATATATTTCATAAATACATACAGCTGATAAGTCAGGCCGATAATAAAAGGTAACATTAAATAGTGGCCAACCTTCAGGTTAATTCCAAATATTTTCCAAAGTGATGCCAGCAGAATACTTAGTACAGGTGTATATCCCCCGTCGATAGAATTTGGTAAAAGCAATGAAAAATTATTTTCATAAAACCAGAAAGCCCTTTTTGATATTATTATGTCCTTATCCCAGAAAAAAGAATTATTAGATACTGCTACAATCAGGATTGTAAAGATTATATAAAATGGGATCAGTTTTCCTGGTCCTTTGGTTAAGAATGCCGGTATTTTCATTATATAATCAGGGCCTGGATTTAAAAAGAAAAAAATTCATTATCATTTTTGTGCTTCTGCTCCGGCAACAATTTCAAGAATTTCTTTTGTAATTGATGCCTGGCGAGCTTTATTGTATTCCAGTTGTAGATCTCTGATGAGGTCGGTTGCATTATCTGTCGCTTTATGCATGGCAGTCATTCTTGCTCCGTGTTCTGAGGCATGTGAATCTAAAAGGGCTTTGTAGAACTCCATTCGAAGTGATTTAGGAATAATTTCTTCAATAATATATTCTTTTGTCGGTTCAAGAATATATTCCACAGCATCTTCAAACCGGTCTTCAATCCTTTCTTTATGAGGTATTGGAAGAAACTGGTTTTCAATTATTACTTGAAGAGTTGCATTTTTAAACTGATTGTATATAAGCTCCACTCTGTCGTAGTTGCCATTTACATAATCATCAATAATTGATTCGACAATAGGAAAAACATTCTCAAAATTCAATGAATCAAAAATATCAGTATATGATTTCTTTATCTTATATTTTCGGGATTTCAGGTAATCATTACCTTTTTTACCTATACATATAATATCAACATTTCCGTTATCCTTTTGCAGCCTGTATTTTTCATCTGCTGTTTGCATGGCCTTTTTAACGACATTTGCATTAAATGCACCACACAAGCCTCTGTTTGAAGTAATAACAACAAGCAGGATCTTTTCTGTTTTCTTTTCTTCAAAGAAAATATTCTCCTTAAAGGAAT
>CAZFHF010000208.1:0-1047 GCA_964518655.1 uncultured Bacteroidales bacterium
AAGGTAAATGCCGAAAACTTGTTAAATGCACATTTTGAAATATTAAAAACAGGAATCAAAAAGAAGTAAAAATGTTTAAAATATCCGTTAGTATAATATGTTTTTTATTTCTGGCGCTAATATGCACAGGACAGAAATCAATTTTGGATGCTTACGTAGAAACAGGCCTGGAAAATAATCTTGCTTTAAACCAGAAGCTGGATTCCTATGAAAAGAGCATTCAGGCATTAAGGGAGGCAAAAGGATTGTTCATGCCTGCTGTTAGTATCAATGCCCGTTATACTGTAGCCCAGGGAGGCCGTTTAATTCCTGTGGGAGAAATGGTAAATCCTCTGATTAACAATCTTAATAGTCTTAACCAAGAGGTTCTGGGAAGTACAATTGATTATTCTGAATTAACATCCCAGGAATTCCAGTTTTTCAGGCCTAAAGAACAGGAGACTAAAGTAAGTTTGGTACAGCCGATATTTAATATGCAGATTTATTATAATAATAAAATAAAGAATTATTTAGTGCAGGCAGAAAAAGCCGATGCCATAACATACAAACGTTACCTGGTGGCTGAGATAAAGACTGCCTATTACAATTACCTGAAATCGGTGCAGGTAAACCAGTTAATTGATAATACAGAAAGGCTTTTAAAAGAGAATGTAAGAGTCAGTAAAAGTCTCTATGAGAATGACAAAGTTACTATCGACTATGTTTTCAGATCTGAGGCTGAGCTTTCAAAGATTGACCAGCAGAAGGCTGAAACAACAAAACAACAGCTGCTGGCCGCATCTTATTTTAATTTTCTTCTTAACAGGGAATATGATACCGAAATAATAGCTGATACAAGTCTGGCAATATTGAAGCCTGTATTTTCCTTTAATGAGGCTAAGCTAAATGCTATCAGTAACAGGGATGAGCTGGCAATGATCAGAAGCTATAAGAATGTTGCGGAGAATAATTATAAAATAAGTTCTTCAAACAGGCTGCCAACTTTACTGGGAGTAGTTGATTATGGATTCCAGGGAGAAAAATACAGCTTTTCTGCGGATGATGATT
>CAZFHF010000208.1:1057-6085 GCA_964518655.1 uncultured Bacteroidales bacterium
CTTAACTGGTATTTCGCTGGGATTTATTCAAAGGTTTTCAGAATGATGCTAAAATACAGCAGGCAAGAATTGATCAGGAAATGATAAATAAACAGTACAAAGAACTGGAATTGTTAATCCAGCTGGAAGTTACGAATGCATTTTATGCCCTTGAAGCTGCTGAAAAGGAAATTGCTGCAATAAATAAGCAACTTGGCAGTTCAAAAAAAGCTTTTAAGATAATAGACAAGAAATATTCTGAGGGCCAGGCCAGTCTTATTGAATATATTGATGCAATGACAAACATGACAAATACTGAAGAGAGACTTATTATAGCCAACTATGACTATTTAATAAAGTATTCTGAATACGAACGAGTTACAGGATTATATGATTTAAGTTATATGCAATGATAATAAGCAAAAAACAAATATCTGCAATTAATAACCTTAAAACCTGATAAATGAAAGTGAAATATTTATTTAGCCCATTGCTTTTATTAATAATTGTATCCTGCGGGAATAAAGGGAAAAAACCGGTGATGAGCGGGGAGAACATTGTAAAAGTAAGAACAGCTGAAGTTGTTGAAAAAGAAATAGTAATTCCTGTTCATTCAAGTGGTAAGCTCTCAACAAAGACAGAACAGAGATTAAGTTTTAAAACAGGGGGGATAATTAACAGGATATATGTTGATGAAGGGCAAAGTGTGAGAAAAGGCCAGCTTCTGGCAGAACTGGATCTTTCAGAAATAAAAGCCCATGTTAATCTTGCAGGGCAGGCGCAGGAAAAAGCTCAGAGGGATTTTAACAGGGCCCGCAGTCTTTATGAAGACAGCGTCGCTACGCTGGAGCAGCTTCAGAATGCAGAGACAGCTCTTGAGATTGCTAAATCTAACATGCAAATAGCCAGATTCAATCTTGAACATTCAACAATTACTGCTCCTTCGGATGGCAGGATATTCAAGAGGCTGATGGAGGAAAATGAGATGGCAGGTTCAGGCAATCCGGTGTTCTTATTTGGCTCAACAGATGACCGCTGGATTGTAAGGGTGAATTTAACAGACAAGGATATCATTAGTATCATGCAGAGAGATAGCGCATTAATAAAATTTGATGTTTACCGTAATACAAATTTTAAAGCAACAGTATCTGAAATAGGAAAAGCTGCTGATCCCTATACAGGAACTTATGAGGTTGAATTGACAGTGTATCCGGTAAAAGATAAAAAGCTGATTTCAGGATTTATTGCGAAAGTTGATATATACCCTGAATCTTTAAAGAAAAAATATTTATCAGTCCCAATTGATGCATTGACAGATTTTGATGAAACAGGCGGTTATGTTTACATTATTGAAGACAGTACAGTAATAAGAAGGAGAATTGAATTTACGAAAATCTTTAACGATGAAGTATTGATAAATTCAGGTTTAATGCCCGGCTCAAAGGTCGTTACTGATGGTATTAGTTATATAAATGACAGTATAAAAATTGAGATTTATGAGACTTCCGAAATTAGCGATAGATAACGCTCAGTTTACAATCGTAATATTCATTTTATTAATTCTGGCCGGGGTTATTTCGTATTTTACAATGCCCCGATCTGAGAATCCTTCCATATATGCTCCGGGAGCTTCAGTTGTTGTTATTTATCCTGGGGCCAGTCCCGGCGATATTGAGCAATTAATTGCTATACCTATAGAGGAAGCGGTTAATGAGCTTGAAGATATCAGCAGGATTGAGGCTACTATTAAAGATGACTATGTAAGTATAGGTGTTGAATTCATTTACAATGCTGATGTGGATGAAAAGTATAATGATGTAGTAACCAAAGTAAATGGAATAAAAAATGATCTGCCCGATGATATTCACAGCATAAGCACTTTTAAATGGTCAACCGGAGATGTTAATATTATTCAGCTGGCATTTGTCTCTGACTCCGTTGAATATTACAAGCTGGAAGAGCTGGCAGACAGGTTGAAAGTGGAAATAGAAAAAATCAGCGGTGTCAGAAAAGTTGAATTGCACGCTTTTCCTGAACGTGAGATAAGGATTGTCCTTGACATTGAAAAAATGGCCCAGATGAATATATCTATTGATCAGGTAGCAATGGCCATACAGAGCAACAATGCAAATATACCCGGCGGCAATATTAAATTAGGTGATAAAAGCTTTGCAGTTAAAACAAGCGGTTCATACAGGAGTCCCGACGAGATAAGAAATACTGTGGTGAGTTCATACCAGGGAAGGCTGATATATTTAAAAAATATTGCATCTGTAAACTTCAATTATGAGGACAGCAAATATCTGGGCCGGCTGAATGGCAGAAGAGCAATATTCCTTACAGCACAGCAGAAAGATGATTATAATATTTTTGATATAATGAAGGATATAAATCCTGAAATAGAAAAGTTCAAAGATAACCTTTCAGATGATGTTAGTCTGATTACAGTATTCGACCAATCAGAGTATGTAGATCAAAGAATTAATGGATTTATAAGAAATCTTTCGCAGGGGATTTTTCTTGTCGGACTGATAATATTTCTTGCGCTGGGAGTAAAATCGGCAATAATAGTTATTCTGGCCATCCCCTTTTCTTTTTTAATCGGACTGGCATTTGTTGATTATTCCGGATTCGGTTTACAGCAGATATCAATTGCAGGCCTGGTGGTTGCTTTAGGATTGCTGGTAGATAATTCAATTGTCATGGTTGAAAACATAAACCGGTTCATGGGTTCAGGTTACAGCAGAAGAGAAGCTGCTGTACTTGGGGCAAAACAAATTGCATGGCCCATTGTCAGCGCTACAGCTACAACAATCCTTGCTTTTATTCCTATAATAATGATGGGCAATGAAGCAGGTGATTTTATAAAAAGCCTGCCGGTGACAATTATTTTTACACTTATTTTTTCACTGCTGATTGCCTTGACCTTAACACCATTGGCAGCAAGTAAAATATTAAAATCACCCGAAAATGGCAATAACAGGAAAGGAATAAAGAAATTTATGACCGGCATAATTGAGGGCCCGTATAGAAAATCCCTTGATTTCGCTTTAAAAAATAAGCTATTGACATTATTAACGGCACTATCCTTATTAATTATATCAATTCTGTTTTTTGTAAAATTCGTCGGAGTAAGTTATTTCCCTAAGGCTGAACTGCCACAATTTCTGATAAGAGTCGAAATGCCCGAAGGAACAGATATTGATAAAACAGATGAAGTGGCAAGGTATGTTGAATCTGTGATTGATACCATTCCCGATATAAAATACTATGCTACAAACGTCGGGCATGGTAATCCAAGGATATATTACAACGTATTTTCAAGAAATTATACCAAAAACTTTGCTGAGATATATGTACAGTTAAATAATTATGAAGTCGGGGAATATGACATGTTGCTGGAAAACCTACGTTCATATTTCTCAGATTTCCCAGGAGCAAAAATAAACATAAAGGAATTTGAGCAGGGGACTCCTGTACAGGCACCTGTTGTAATAAATGTTATAGGAAATGATATGAATATCTTAAAGAATATATCTGCAGATATTGAAAAATTCATGTCAAATATCCCGGGAATAATAAATATTGACAACCAACTGAACAAGACAAAAAGAGATTTAAGTATTAATATTAACAAGGAGAAGGCTAATTATTTTGGGGTGCCCGTGATCGAAATCGATAAAGCAATAAGAACGAGCGTAAACGGGTCAACTGTATCAAAATACCGTGATTCGGAAGGAAAGGAATATAATATTATTCTGAGGCTCACAGAGAAAGAGAGCATTGACATGGAGGATTTTGACAGGATCTATGTTAATTCGCTGTCAGGAAAGTTCATACCTTTGAAACATCTGATAAATATTGAATTTAATGAAGCCCGCGGACTTATAACACGTCTTAACCTTAAGAAATATGCAGGTATAACGGCGGATATTAAAAAAGGCCATACACTGGATGAAGTGCTGGTGCCTGTTGTTAATAAACTTGAAACCTATAATTTTCCTTCCGGGTATTCATACCAGATAGGAGGTGAGCTGGAAAACCGCCAGGAATCATTCGGGGGAATGTTCAGAGCAATAATTATTGCCGTAATATTGATATTTGCTGTGCTTGTCTTACAATTCCGGTCATTTACACAGCCCATGATTATGTTCGTATCGATACCCCTGGCATTTATTGGTTCAATATGGGCACTGTATATTACAGGCAATACATTCTCTTTCACAGCTTTTGTGGGATTGATCAGTCTTGTTGGGATTGTCATTAACAATGCTATAATACTTGTGGATTATACAAATAAACTCCTGGAAGAAGGCAAAAGTATAATAGATTCCATAAAACTGGCATGTGAAACAAGGTTTATCCCGATAGTGTTGACTACCCTTACAACAATAGGAGGATTGCTTCCGCTGACTATTGCCGGTGGTACTATGTGGGCGCCTATGGGCTGGGGAATTATAGGCGGACTCATTACATCAACCTTCCTTACTTTGATCATCGTTCCTGTTCTTTATCAGCTATTCACAAAAATTGATATAAAGAATAACCAGAACAGTTAATAAATCACATACCGGAAAGATTACTTTATACCCGGACTAATTATGCTTCAGGCATATAATTAATATATGCGTTACCTTCTATTAGTGAGATAAACATATATATATGTTCTTATTCACAAAAAATGTAACCTTTTTATTTATTGGAAGTCTTTTATTATGTAAATTGTTTTGACACAAAAATTCTACAGGGTGATATCTGACAATGAACTTATGCTTAAGGTTAAATCTGGCGATATTGATCGGTTAGGACTGATATTTGAGCGCTACAATAAGCAACTTTTTGGCTATTTCGTGAAGCTTACAGGGAGAACGGATATCAGTGAAGATCTGGTTCAGAACGTCTTCCTGAGAATAATGCACTATCGAAGTAATTACAGAGGAGATGGCAGCTTTAGTATCTGGTTCTATAAAATTGCACATAATGTATATGTTGATTTTATTAGAAAAAAGAAAAACCTGCAGTTCTCTGATAATATGAATGAATGGGTAA
>CAZFHF010000209.1:0-6067 GCA_964518655.1 uncultured Bacteroidales bacterium
TAACCAATAATCATGTTGTTGACAATTCTGACAATGTATATGTAACCTTAAATGACAAGCGCGAGTTTGAAGCAGAAGTTATCGGAACTGATCCCAGTACTGACCTTGCCCTGATAAAGGTTGATGCTGAAGATTTACATTTTATACCTTACGGGAACTCAGATGCTTTAAAAGTTGGCGAATGGGTACTGGCTGTCGGTAATCCTTTTACGATAACCTCAACTGTTACAGCAGGAATAGTAAGTGCCAAAGGCAAAAACCTTGGCATAATACAGGATCGCTACCGCATAGAATCATTTATTCAAACTGATGCTGCAGTAAACAGGGGAAACAGCGGGGGAGCACTGGTGAACACAAGAGGTGAGCTGGTAGGTATTAATACTGCAATAATATCTCCTTCAGGCGGATATGTGGGAATATCATTTGCTATCCCGGTTAGTATAGTAAAAAAGGTCGTTGCCGACCTTATAGAATTTGGAGTTGTTCAAAGGGCAATATTAGGTGTAAGCATCGCGGAGATTAACGCTGATCTGGCGAAAGAGAAGAATATTGAAATAATGGAAGGTGTTTATGTTTCTGAACTGCGGGATAACGGAGCAGCAAAAGATGCCGGAATATTAGAGGGCGATATAATTACTGAGATAAATGGAGTTAAAGTAAACAGCCCTGCCGAATTAACGGAACAGGTTAATCGTTACAGACCAGGAGATAAAGTGACAGTTACATTAAAAAGAAAAGGTAAAGTGAAACAATTTGAAGTTACCTTACGTAATTTGCAAGGGGATACAAAGATTGTAAAATCCGGATCATATGATGAAGTGCTGGGAGCTAAACTGACCGATATTGACAGTGAGGAAAAGAAAAATCTCGGAATTAAGTATGGAGTAAAGATTGCTGAGCTGAGAGCCGGAAAACTAAGAGCAGAGGGAGTTAGGGAAGGATTCATAATTACACAGATAAATAATAAACCCGTCTATTCTGTTGAAGACCTGAAGAAAATAGTAAACAATCTTAAAGGAGGAGTATACATTGAAGGAGTTTATCCAAACGGAGTAAGTGCTTATTATGCATTCGGAATGTAGTACAAACAAGCTTATTATATTTAAAGGCTTGCTATCTGCAAGCCTTTTTTATTATTAATTCATATTGAATTTAAATAAAAAATAGTCTATATTTGCGACATTTTTAAAACCATAGAATGAGACAGCTAAAGATAACAAAATCAATCACAAACAGAGAAAGTGCTTCTCTGGACAAGTATTTGCAGGAGATTGGTAAGGAAGGCCTCATTACAGTTGAAGAAGAAGTTGAATTGGCCCAGAGAATAAAGAAAGGGGACAAATCAGCGCTGGAGAAGCTTACAAGGGCTAATTTGAGATTTGTTGTATCAGTGGCAAAGCAGTATCAAAATCAGGGCTTAAGTTTACCTGACCTTATCAATGAGGGGAACCTCGGCCTAATAAAAGCTGCTGAAAAATTCGACGAAACAAGAGGCTTTAAATTTATATCTTATGCTGTATGGTGGATCAGGCAATCTATTCTTCAGGCATTAGCCGAACAATCAAGGATTGTCAGGTTGCCTTTAAACCAGGTTGGCTCCCTTAATAAAATAAATAAAGCCTTTTCAAAATTTGAGCAGGAGTTTGAAAGAACACCCTCACCTGAAGAACTTGCTGAAAATCTTGATTTACCTAAGGAAAAAGTTACTGATACCCTGAAAGTATCAGGAAGGCATGTATCAGTCGATGCTCCGTTTGTTGACGGTGAAGACAACAGCCTTCTCGATATATTAATAAATAATGATTCGCCAAAAGCAGATAAAAAACTGCTTAATGAATCATTAATGAAAGAAATAGAAAGATCTCTGGCAACATTAACTGAAAGGGAAAGGGATATAGTAAAATTATTTTTTGGAATAGGGATTCAGGAAATGACTCTTGAAGAAATAGGCGAACGCTTCGGACTTACAAGAGAGAGAGTACGCCAGATAAAGGAAAAAGCGATAAGAAGACTGCGTCATACATCAAGAAGCAAGCTTTTAAAATCATATTTGGGATAAATCATTCAATAATATATGAAAAGCACGCCTTGACGCGTGCTTTTTTTTATTTCATTTTTTCATTAACTTCTGGTAAGCATACATCTCATCACGGTATCGTGCAGCTTCAACAAAATCCAGTTCCCCGGCAGCTTTTTCCATTGCCTTCCTTGCTTTATCAATAGCTTTTTCCAACGCTGCATTGTTCATATATTTAACCACAGGATCGGCTGCAAAATCAACAGTCTCAGGCTCAGTGTATGCCTTGGACTCTCCGGTCTTCATTCTCACCTGCTTCATGATATTTGATGCTGCTTTAATTATCTGCTGTGGTGTTATATTAAATTTTTCGTTATATGCCAGTTGTTTCTCCCTCCTTCTGTTTGTTTCATTTATTGTGTTCTGCATCGACTTTGTTATGTTATCAGCATACATTATTACCTTACCGTTAAGATGCCGTGCCGCACGACCTGCGGTCTGGGTCAATGAACGTTCCGACCTGAGAAATCCTTCCTTATCAGCATCAAGTATTGCTACCAGCGATACTTCAGGCAAATCCAGGCCTTCCCTTAACAGATTGACCCCTATTAAAACATCAAACTTGCCGCTTCTTAAGCCCTCCATGATCTCCACCCTTTCCAGGGTATCAATATCTGAATGAATATACCTGCATCTCACATTATACTTTATCAGGTAATTCGTCAGTTCCTCTGCCATTCTCTTTGTCAATGTTGTAACCAGTACACGCTCATTATTCCCGGTTCTTATATTTATTTCTTCCATAAGGCTGTCAATCTGGTTCAGACTGGGTTTTACTTCAATCACAGGATCCAAAAGTCCTGTGGGGCGCACCAGCTGTTCAACAATCACTCCTTCACATTTCTCAAGCTCGTAATCCGCAGGTGTCGCACTCACAAACACCGTTTGATTTACCAGTTCTTCAAATTCCGTAAAATGCAAAGGACGGTTATCAATAGCAGCAGGAAGCCTGAAGCCATATTCCACAAGTGTCTGCTTTCTTGAATGATCTCCGCCGTACATAGCCCTTACTTGCGGTATGGTAACATGGCTTTCATCTATTATAGTAATAAAATCCTCGGGAAAATAATCAAGCAGGCAGAAAGGACGGTGCCCCGGAGGCCGTCCGTCAAAATACCGCGAATAATTCTCAATTCCCGGACAATATCCCAATTCCCTTATCATCTCCAGATCATATGTTACCCTGTCATTAATCCTTTTGGCTTCGATATGCTTGCCCATGCTATTGAAATATTCAACCTGTTTAATTAAATCAGCCTGAATCTCTTTGACAGCATTCTGCATCCGGTATTTGGTGGTAATAAATATATTAGCGGGATAAATCACTGCTTTTTCCATCCTCTCTACTGTCTTACCTGTAAATGGATCAATGGTTTCTATCTCCTCAATTTCATCGCCCCAGAAACTTATCCTGTAAGCAAAATCACTGTATGCAAGAAAAACATCTACCGTATCACCGCCAACTCTGAAATTTCCCCTGTTAAATTCTGCCTGGTTCCTGGAATATAAACTGTCAACAAGCCGCCTGAGAAAAACATTGCGGCTGATATGCTGCCCCTGCTCAATTTTTATGGTATTACTGCTGAAATCTTCCGGATTTCCAATACCATAAAGACAGGAGACAGATGAAACCACGATAACATCCTTGCGTCTTGAAAGTAACGACGAAGTAGCACTTAACCTGAGTTTCTCAATCTCATCATTTATCGATAAATCTTTTTCTATATATGTGTCTGTGACAGGTAGATATGCTTCAGGCTGATAATAATCGTAATATGAAACAAAATATTCAACCGCATTATCAGGGAAAAACTGCTTGAACTCTCCAAAAAGCTGGGCCGCCAATGTTTTATTATGACTTAAAACTAATGTGGAACGCTGTAACTTCTCAATCACGTTAGCCATAGTGAACGTTTTTCCCGAACCAGTTACACCCAGCAAAGTCTGAAACGGAAGGTTCTGCTGTATTCCATCAACCAGCTGTTGTATGGCTTCCGGCTGGTCGCCCGTAGGACGATATTCCGATTTTAGTCTGAACTCCATGAAAAAGTGATTTAGTTACTAAAATAAATAAAAGTATTGCATCTCTTTTACTATATTTCTAAAAATAATTTCAAAGCAACTTTTTAATATCTTTTTTCATCTTAAACAAATAATGGATTTTTACATTACTGTTAATAAAAACCCGGAAATAAAATGAAACGATTAAGAAATATCATGTTCTATGTCTGTATCATAGTATTGTTCGGCAGTTATCAAGCTGTTGAAGAGGGTGAATATAATTACGTGCCTTTGCTTATGACACGTGAGGTACTTGAAAGCTCTGTAACACTTATGCCTGCGAGAGACCTTACTAATCCCGGCAAGATATACCTTATTGGCAACTACATTTTTATTAATGAGAGGTACAAAGGCATACATATAATAAACAACAGTGATCCTGAAAATCCGATTAACATACATTTTATCCGTATTCCAGGATGTATTGATATGGCAGTAAAGGGACAGACACTCTATGCCGATAATGCAGTGGACCTTATTGCTGTTGACCTTTCCGATATAAACAGCATATCGGTAACTGAAAGAATAAGGGATGTGTTTCCGGAGCTTCAGCCTCCTGATAATAGTTTTTACTTCAGGTATTCAAAAGAAAACAGGCCCGAAAATACAATAATAGTCGGATGGGAACCCAAATAAAAATTATAACCATGAAATCAGTAAAATCAATCTTCTGTTTAATAATCATTATTGCAATAATATATGCTTGCGAGCAGGCTTATACTGATTCAGGCTTAAGTGTTGATGCCTCAGGATCAGGCAGGGGAGGCTCAATGGCAAGATTTGCAGTATCCGGAGACCATCTTTATACAGTTACCGAAAATGATATGAAGCTGTTTGATATCACCGAACCCGGGAGTCCTGAATACACCGACAGTATAAATATCGGATTTGGCATTGAGACGATATTCCCGAAAGGTGAAAACCTGTTTATCGGATCACAGGTGGGTATGTATATTTATGATATATCTGATCCTGCAAATCCTGTAAAACTTTCCCGGTACGAACATGTATATAGCTGTGATCCGGTAGTGGCAGAAGGAAATTATGCATTTGTAACACTTAACTCAAACAACATATGGTGCGGACGATACAGAAATATGCTGCAGATCATTGATATCTCCGACCCGGAAAATCCATGGTTTGTAAAGGAATACCCCATGAGCGGTCCAAGAGGCCTTGGTGTTGACGGTAATTTGCTGTTTATATGTGACAACGGACTAAAAGTATATGATATAAGCAATGTTTATAATATAAACCTGCTCAATTATTTTCCGGATATTGATGCCTATGATGTCATTCCTTACAATGATCTTCTTATTATGCTAGGAAGTGACGGTTTATACCAGTATTCATACATTGATGGATCAGTATCTTTACTTAGCACAATACCTGTACAATAATTCTGGTAATTATTGACTATTTTTGAATTCTGTTTTCTATAAAGCAAATCATTATGCTGAAAAAGCCGTTTCTTATATCAATCATTGCCATATTATCATTAACTGCAGGTGCTCAGGACAGCATCAGTACTTTCTCCTGCTCGTGGGTTCCTCAACATCTTGCTGAACATGGCCTGCGGGTGGATCTTGATCTAAGGCTAAAAAAAACTGCCAGCTGGCTTGTTTTGGCACCTCAGTTTTATCTTGATCACAAATATGCGGGCCCTTATAGTAATGATTACGGTTTTCTTGAAAAAAATGATGAGTATTATTATGAAGAAATGTACGGCTTCGGACTGGAGGTTCATCACAGGATATACCTGAAAAACCAGGATATACCTGAAGGGCTTTACTTCAGCTATAGCCTGTATTACATGCACTTTAACATCAAATACCTTGAATATGGCTGGGAAACAACCGATTATGATGAGGATCTGGATATGTTAACTTACGGACTGCAAAATTTTGAAACTGCCATTGACAAATTCGG
>CAZFHF010000210.1:0-6061 GCA_964518655.1 uncultured Bacteroidales bacterium
TATCTTCGATTCCGGGATTTCTTTAAAAGTCCGGATTTTTTCAATTTCACCTGGTTCCTTCAGGCGGCAAAACCATAAACCCGTATTAGTACCAATCAATAATTCATTATTATCAAGAAAGTCAAACGATATTATGTTTTCTGTGAGTTTAAATGAATAATGCCTTGTTACGCCTTTCTCCTTACTTAGCTTCAGCAAATGGCCGGCATAAGTACTCATCCATATCACGCCGTCAGGACTTTTTGAAAAATGTGTTACCGGACTAAAATCCGAAAGAGGCGTGCTGACAACCTGAAAATCCTTTCCATTATAAAACGATAAACCGCCTTTTATATGGCCAAACCACAGACTTTCTCCATCGGTAATACCACATGAAATAAAATTTTCCGCGAGTGAGTCGTCAGTTGTAAAGTTCTCAAATATAAATCCATTGTATCTTGAAAGTCCGTTCCCCGTTCCTATCCATAAATACCCCTTCTCATCCTGGGTAATCGAATATACATAAGATTGAGCTAATCCGTCTGATGAAGTGAAGTTGGAGAAATTATAGTCTTGTGAAAATGTATGGCCGGTTAGCACAAAAGCGAATAGGAGCAATGCCCCATGCCATTTCACTGGCCATCTGATATGTGTTATTTTAGATATGAGCATGGCATTCCCTTCATTATTATTTCATTCGTATTTTCGGAGAATACACCGGAACTCCTCCAATCGGAACAACATAAAATGGCAATGAAATTCCATACTGATTCAGGATAGCTATTACCACATTGTTGTTTCTCACCTGTAAGGATTGATTTTTTAGGAATTGAATCTCTACGGTCGAATTTTTTTCCTCCTCCACAATCGGGTATTTTCTCACTATCCAGTTGTCTTCTCCTGAAACATCACATAATATGCCATTTTTGGCTACTGAATAGATTCTGATCAAACCATCGTTGTCCCAGTCAAAATTCTGGATTTCAATGGATATGGTTTTGTCATCTATATAGGGATATATTTGACATACATGTTTTTGATCATCTGATAATCTGAAATGATATTTATAAGTAAAAAAATTACCTCCTTCCACAGCATGATTTTCCAAGGGATTTGTGCTTAAAAAATATTTATATATATTTCCGTCATCCCCTGATTTCCCTTGCGCTATAATTTTAAATACACGGCCGTTGAATTTTTCAATATACTCTCCTTCAGCAGGATTAAAGGGGCCAAAGCTGTACCACTTCTTATCGTATTTAATTTCGTTTCCAAATGATTTTGAGCTAAGTAAATATCCGCTTTTATAATTTCCTGCAGGATGAATGCTTTGTGCAGCTGTATCGGACCAGCAACCTTTTCCGGCATAAATTGAAAAGGCAATGATTGTATTGGGTGGTCCCTTCATTTCATCCAGATCGCCTCCCGTGTCGGGATCATAAACACGGATATATACGGGATCGTTCTGTGATGAAGGAATAACACAAAAGAATATCTGGCAGAAATCATCATCACCCCATGATGTGGTGGCATCTGCTCCAAATGTTACCAGGTAGGGTATATTTTCATCAACTGCCGGTGCAGATTGTGAAAATACAGGTAACCCGACTTTCAGAAATAATAAAGCGATCCAGACACGGTGAATCAATCTCATATTTTGTTACATTTTCATATATATAAATTCTATGACTCCTTCAACTGCATTGTTCTCACTAATGCCGGATTGAATAAACAAATCAGACAAACCAACACTCGTACTGCGGAAAACATTTATGTCAATCCCTTTGTCCCTGAAATAGAAACCCAGCTCCTGTGCCCTTTTATCTGATATTCTTATAGAATCAAACAGCATTTTTTCTTCAGAAGCATATATTACTATTTCAAGTCTTAATTTCGGATTATTTTTCAAAACAGCCACTGCTTTATCAAGAAATGGATAGGATTCAGGCATAATTCCAAACTTATCAAAACCTATATACCAAATAGGTTCATTAAAAGACTCTTCAATACTTCTCTTTTGCATTTTGGAAAGGTCATCCATTAATTTGATGTTGATTTGCATATCACCGATACTTTCACTGGCAGAGTTTTTTTCCGGCAGAGCCAATTCCTGGAAGGTGTTATAGATTCGTATTTTCTTTATAACACAGGTTTTTTGAATAACACCCGAATTAGTTTCCGCAGCCAGCAATCCCAACCGCACCGTATACTCACCATTCTTTTCAAATGTCTTATTCACAATAGGGCCACCCGGTTTAAAACCGTCCCCAAAATCCCATAGGTAGTCTGTTATGTCTACGTCTTTAAGATTGGATTCTAATGCATCAAAAGTCATTGGCCGGTTCACCATGCCGATATTATTTGAATGAATGTATGCCTGTTCAAAATTATCGAGATGTACCTTATATTCAACCTGTTCAGCAATGGTTTCAGCGGTAATTTCATCAATAATACTAAGCCTGATGGAATAATCTCCCGGGCCTGGAAAACAATGGTTCACTTCAGCGCCTGTACGTATTATCCCGTTGCCAAAATCCCACTTGTATATTGCCGGTAGCGTATCAATGAGCTGATACCGTTCATCATAGAAAGTAAAACAATAGTTGTTTTCCTTTATGGTATCGCAATCAGAAAAATCTTCAGGTACTTTACTGAAACTGAAGATATCATCTGTCTTCAGCCTGTTTGTTGAAAAGTATCCACTCAGGGATGTTGAATCCATCACCAGAGCGAAATCATCGGCAACTGAATTAATTGCCGAATCAAGGTGTACCGGGACTAACCATTCTCCATTGTTTTCCATTGTAAAATAAAGGTCCTTCCCGCCAAATCCTGTATGTCCGTCAGATGCAAAAAAGACCTTGCCGTATTTGTCAGCAAAAGGGAATGATTCATTACCCGCTGTATTTATAACCGGCCCCATATTTACGGGTGCGAACCAGTTATTACCGCTTCGGTTGCAATAATATAAATCCATTCCGCCAAATCCCCCGGGCATATCCGAAGAAAAATAAATTCTCATCCCATCGAGTGTAAGTGCTGGCGTAGAAAATGAATACAGGGGATTGTTGTAGGTGAATGGCCTGATATTGGTCCATGCTCCGTTCAATAATTCTGCTGAATATATACCCAGCTTATTTAAGCTGTCTGTAATGTTTCTCCAGGAATTTTCAATTAAGTTATTCCTTGAATAATACAATATGGAGCCATCTTTATTAAAGGTAACCGGCCCGTCATGAAAACCGGTGGTTAATTCTTTTGCCAGTATTTTTGGTTTTTTCCAGCCTGATTTGTTGCTTTTCGATGTATAAAACAGCTTAAAAAGCCTGCTTTGATCGTCTTTATAACCTACCAGGGAATTGTCGCGCTGGTTTGAACAAAATACAATTCCTTCAAGATAAAATACAGGTGAAAATTCATCGCTGGTACGGGTGCTAAATGGAGCTTTTTTTATTATATATCGCTGAGATTGGCCGAATGTTCCGGTATTAACAAGAAATTGAATGAGAAATGCCATCCAAACAATTTTTTGCAGACAAGTAAATAATATGTTATTAAAACAATATTTCATATTGCTGCTTTCTTAAAGCTTTCTCGGGCTCATTACTTCCCTTGTATATCTGAATACATAACCCAGCTCGACTTCATGAGAGCCTATTTTATAACCTCTCAGGCTGCCGGCATGATAATTATAAGAATAGGAGATCCTTAGCTGATCATTGATCTGACATTGGAGCATAGCGACCAGTATGTTGCTGTTTCGGTACCCCATGCCAATCCCAATCCTGTCTTTTAAAATGAGTTGTCCATTATAATCAGCCTGTAATGCATGATTTGGATGATATTTAATCAAAATTGAAGGAAGGAATTTAGTCATAGGACTTGTGCTGATTTCGTAACCGCAAGATACAAAATAGTTATAATCGGAAAAATTATTTTTTATATTAAAGTTACCGGTGTTTTCATCAGGCACATGACTTAAGAACAGGGGCAGGGATATTCCGATAAAAGACTTTTTTGTGTAATAATATACCCCTAAACTGAAATCAGGCAAAACTGCTGATGGGGTATTACTCATCAATAGTTCATCATCAGCATCGGTTGCTTCCAGGTCATTCCATGCTGCATGGTATGCAGTAACACCAAAACCCAATCCCAGCGCCAGTTTCCCGTTATATAGTTCACGTCTGTATGCATAGTTACCAATAAAAGAGGTTTCCTTAAATATTCCTATTTCATTCCTGTTAACCAACAATCCCAAACCAATCCTGTCATTGTTTACAGGTGTATGAAACGAAAAGGTACGGCTTTTGGGTGCATCCTGAAACCCGACCCATTGATCGCGGTAATGAATGTTTGCGCTTAATGCATCGTGGCAACCTGCAAAGGCAGGATTAATAACAAGGGCATTATAGTTATAATGATCCGACAATTGAAACAGCTGTGCAAATAATTGCACAGGTGACAACATTATTAATATGACCAAAATGTAGCGGTGCATTTATTTTTTAATTAAAACAGATCCTTTTTTTATTTCCCCGTTTTTAAATTTCACAACATAGAAATAGGTATCATTTGTAAGATATGCACCTTTATTATTTCGTCCATCCCATTCATTTATATAATTATCATTTGTATATTCTATGTTTCCCCATCGGTTAAAGATAATGAGCTCAAACTTTTCATAACCTTCATTGATTTTGAAGTAGTCATTTTTACCGTCACCATTAGGAGTAATTACCGAAGGTATGAACAGTTCATTAACGATTAATCTGACTTCCGCGCTTCCTTCACAATTACCATTTTGCACTTTCCATAAGAAGATATTTACCCCGGCTGATAATCCGGTAATACTTGTTGTGGGAGAATGCAAATCCTGAATATGACCTGAACCGGAAATCAGGGACCATTCACCCGTTTCGGAGGAAGATAAAACTGCCTGCATTTGAGTTTCTTTAATATAACCCAGTTCCTGGTCAGGCCCTGCATTTGCCACAGGATTCTCATTTGCAGTTACAGATTGTATTGCCTTATTAGCGCAGACATCGGTGTAATTATACTCTATTTCAATAGTACCAGGTCCTGTGGCAGTAATGATATTCCCGGTAATATTACCAGGCCCGCTGATTAATGTAAATATTCCCCCGTCAGGTGTGCCTGTTAAAGTCCTCAAATCGTTTGTGCACATTGGATCATCACTACTTGTTATGTTCACAACAGGTAAATCAATTATCGTAATTGCTGTGGGTGATGAAACCATGCTGCTGCAGCCATTTTCATCCTGAATCTGTACGGAATAACTTCCGGGTGTTGTGGCATTTATACTTGGGGTGGTTTCTCCGTTCGACCATAAGTAACCTGATCCTGCACTTGAAGTTAAGGTTACGCTGCCGCCGTCACAGAATGTAGTAGGGCCGCCTGCTGTGATAGCCGGTGTTACCGGCAAGGGATTTACTGTCACTATGGTTGCTGCTGATGCCTCACTCAGGCATCCGCTTTCATTGGTTACCTGGACAGAATAACTTCCAGGTGTTGCAACATTTATACCCGGGGTGGTTTCCCCGTTCGACCACAAGTAACCTGATCCTGCACTTGAAGTTAAGGTTACGCTGCCGCCGTCACAGAATGTAGTAGGGCCACCTGCTGTAATAGCTGGTGTTGCCGGCAAGGGATTTACTGTCACTACTGTTGCTTCCGACACCTCACTCTCACATCCGTTTGCATTTGTTGCCTGTACGGTATAACTTCCTGCCGTAGTAACATTTATGCTTTTCGATGTTTCCCCGTTAGACCATAAGTAAATTGCCGCTGCACTTGAAGTTAAGGTTACGCTGCCGCCGTCACAGAAGGTAGTCGGTCCACTGGCAGTAATAGCCGGTGTTTCCGGCAAGGCATTTACTGTTACTATGGTTGCTACTGACACTGCACTCTGGCATCCGCTTGCATTGGTTACCTGTACGGAATAACTTCCGGGTGTTGTGGCATTTATACTTGGGGTGGTTTCTCCGTTCGACCATAAGTAACCTGATCCTGCACTTGAAGTTAAGGTTACGCTGCCGCCGTCACAGAATGTAGTAGGGCC
>CAZFHF010000211.1:0-6045 GCA_964518655.1 uncultured Bacteroidales bacterium
TTAATTACCTGGCTCTTGAGATGAGTGGAGATACTATCATTGTCAGCCAGATAGTATTTCTGTTAATACTTATTGTCGGGCACTCACTGAACATTTTTATGGCAGTCCTTGGTGCATTTGTGCATCCGTTACGACTGACATTTGTGGAATTTTACAAAAACGCAGGATTTCTTGGCGGTGGTAAAGAGTATAAGCCATTTAAGAAAAACCAACAATATAAATTATAATCTTAAAATATTAAAATTATGACAACAGCAATTATTTTAGCTTATATCGGAGTAGCCTTAATGATAGGATTAGCTGGGGTAGGAAGCGCAATAGGTGTTTCTTTGGGTGGAAATGCAACTATTGGAGCATTAAAGAAGAATGAGGAAGCCTTTGGTAGTTATATGTTACTGAGTGCTTTACCCGGAACACAGGGCCTCTATGGATTTGCCGGTTATTTTGTTCTAGCAAATATCTATGGTGTAATTGAACCGGGGATGAGCTTATTTAATGGTGTAGCAGTATTTGGTGCAGGACTGGCTCTGGGTTTGGTAGCTCTGCTGTCAGCGATACGTCAGGGTCAGGTATGTGCTAATGGTATTGCTGCCATTGGTGCGGGATATGATGTTTTTGGAAGGACCATGATCCTGGCTGTTTTTCCTGAATTATATGCAATTATTGCATTTGCTGCAACATTCTTAATTGGTGGATCACTGGTCGCCGGTTAATCATGCTGGATTTTATTTTACTGTTATTATCGATCCTGATAATTATTGTAGGGCTGGCCGGTTGTATAATACCTTTAATTCCAGGCCCCCCTGTAAGCTTTGTGGGGATTCTGATAATACATTTTACAAAATTTGCTGACTTTAGTTTTAATACCCTGTTTTTTCTGGGTGCTTTGGCCATCATTGTACAAATCATGGATTACATTGTTCCTGTGTGGGGTACAAAGAAATTTGGAGGTTCAAAAGCCGGAGTTTGGGGAAGTATTCTGGGCCTGATTGCCGGCATAATACTTTTACCTATGATGGGTATTGTCCTGGGCCCGTTTGGAATAATTGGCATCCTGGGAGGGCCCTTTTTAGGTGCTCTTATCGGAGAAATGATTGCCGGCAAGGAATCGGAAAAAGCCTTTATCGCTGCAATAGGATCGTTTATAGGTTTTATTACCGGAACACTAATGAAGCTTGCAGTATCAATAACCATAACTGTATTTTTCTTTAAAGAAATCTGGCAAACGATATTTAACTAGAGGCTGGAAGTATGATCAGACAAATTATTCCATTAGTCTTAGCTGCATTAATTAATACAAATATATTCGGACAGCAATCAGAGAGCAGAGATTATTACTCGGAATTAAATCTCGGGAACTTCAGGGACGAGCCGCTCTTCCATGAATATTTGAATTTCGACTCTCTTGATCTCACACGGATTGATGCTGTAATCTTCTATGTTACAAATGAAGTGAGGGCAAAAGAAAATTTATCCTTTCTGGCTTTTTCCCCTGAGTTAGAGAAATCAGCGCAAATGCATTCAAAAGACATGTATGATAAAAAGTTTTTTAGTCATACTAATCCTTATTCAAGCAGGAAAAAAACACCCAATAACAGAGCCGCCCTGGTTAGAATTGCAAATCCTTTTCTTGCGGAGAATATCGCAGAAAGTTATGGTTTGCAGTATACTTCCGGTGATAAAGTATATGTAAGAGGAAGTGGCAAATTCAGTTACGAAATGGATGGAGAACTCATCATGCCTCATACGTACCTGTCATTTGCCGAATCACTGGTGTCCAGCTGGATGAATTCAAAAGGACACAGGAAAAATATTCTATCTGATAAAGCACTCCAACTGGGATGCGGTGTATTCTTCTATTACGACAGGGACTTTAATGATATGCCTGCATTTAAGGCTACACAAAATTTTCAGTGGTACGAAAGAATCAGATTGAAATAACAAAAAAGAACAATATCATAGAATATTGTTCCTAATCATGCTTAATTAAGTGTTACTGAAATGATTACTTTTAGGCAGTTTCCTTGACTTTCTTTGTTGAATGTGCTTTTAGCACCCTGAGATTTCTTCCTGCAACTTCTTTGCCGTCAAGTGTTTTAATAGCTTCCATTGCTTCCTTCTTATTAGGCATTTCGATAAACGCAAATCCTTTGGATTTTCCTGTGCGTTTATCTCTAATGATTTTAATAGCATCGACTTTGCCCAAAACTTCAAATATCTTCTGAAGTTCAGCTTCTCCAAGCGAATAGTTAATATTGCCTACATAAATTGTCATAATGCGAATTATTGAGATTAGTAATTATATACAAGTTATGAAATAATTTTTAAATTGCAATATTACAAAGTTAAAATATCTAATTTTTAATCATTTATAACTCAAGGTATCGTATCTTAAACAAGGCTTATATGAAAAGAAATATTTTAACTAATGTCAACCCAAAGTAGCAACCATAACCGCTTTTATAGTATGAACCCTGTTTTCAGACTCATCAAAAACCACAGATGCCTCTGATTCAAAAACCTCATCAGTAACCTCCATGCTATCAATCCCGAATTTCTTAAATATTTCTTCTCCCATTTTTGTATCCCGGTTATGAAATGCTGGTAAACAGTGAAGAAACTTAACCTGTGGATTATTGGTAAGTTCAAGTACTTTTTTATTTATCTGATAAGGCTTAAGCAGTCTGATTCTCTCCTGCCATATTGATTCAGGCTCACCCATAGATACCCATACATCAGTATACAAAAAATCTGCATCCCTAACTGCATCTTCAATGCTCCCGGTTAGAGTAATATTACCTCCTGTCTCTTTAGCAATCTTGATGCATTTGTCAGCCAGTTCCTTTTCCGGCTGGCATTTTTCAGGAGCAGCAGCTCTAAAGTCCATACCCATTATAGCTGCTCCAACCATTAGTGAATTACCCATATTATTTCTCGCATCACCTAAATAACAAAACCTGATCTTATTTAAAGGTTTGTCAGAATACTCAATCATAGTTAAAAAATCTGCCAGCACCTGTGTCGGATGAAATTCATCAGTAAGTCCGTTCCATACCGGAACGCCAGCATATTCAGCCAGTTCTTCCACAATTTTCTGACTGAATCCCCTGTACTCAATGCCATCATACATTTTCCCCAACACTCTTGCTGTATCTTTCATTGATTCTTTATGACCTATCTGCGAACCGCTCGTACCTATATAGGTTACATTGGCTCCCTGATCATATGCAGCCACCTCAAATGCACATCGTGTCCTGGTAGAAGTCTTTTCAAAAATCAAGGCTATATTCTTCCCTTTAAGAAATTGCTTTTCATTACCATTATATTTTGCCTTTTTTAATTTTATTGATAACTCCAGTAAGTACTTTATTTCATCCTGAGATAAATCCAAAAGCTTAACAAGACTCCTTGTTTTAAGATTAGATTTCATATTGTATAAATATTTAATTAGTATACATAAATATTATTTATTGTCAATTATGTCAATAATATTATTAATTAGCTGGAATATATATTATTTATTATAGTTCTCTTTAAATAAAAAATCAAATATAGGTAATATTTATATATTTTTCTTATGATTTTTATCATGCATGCTGTATAATTATACATTTCTTAATTTATCATTTCTTAATGAAAATATCATTATATTAGAAAGTTCTTTGTCATGATAATATCTGTATTCAATTAAAATATTATAGTATCTATCAAAGACATTATTTTTAATTTAACACAGCAGTATTAGTTACGTATATTTTCAAGATATAATAAAATTTCCTGATAATTAAAATATGAAGTATATAATAGTATGTATATCTTTTTTTCTTCTTTTAATTTCCTGTAAAAGTTCTGATGAAAAAGTTGGTTACAGTAATGGCAGCATAGAATACAAGATAACCTATCTTGAAAATGAATTAAAAGAAATATCACCAAGTCTTCTGCCGAAAAAAATGAGACTGGAATTCAATCCTCATTATTCAACCAATACTATTGAAGGTTTTATGGGGTTTTTCAAGTTACACAGCCACACAAATTTCAAAAATAAAAAATGTTCGACTTTGCTTGAGGTACTGAATAAAAAGTATCTGTTTAACGGAAAGAAGGGTGAATCCATGTGCTGCTTTGATAATATAAATAACATGGAAATTACATATACTGACGATAGCAAGGTTATAGCAGGGTTAAATTCCAAAAAAGCCATAATCAGGCTCCCTGATAAGGATGAAACATTTGAAATATATTATACTAATGACATATCTATTGAAGATCCGAATTCCACAAATCCGTACGTACAGATTGATGGTGTTTTAATGGACTTTCAGCTTAAGCTGGCCTACTTAAAGATGAAATTTACTGCAGAAAGGTTTATACCCTCTCATAATAACAAAATTAAAAAATTCAATTTACCGGAGAAATACCAGGAAGTAACCCGGGAACAAATGACTTATATTATCAAGCGCTTAATGGAATAGTCCGCTTGCGGTAAATTATTAACTACTACCTGTTATTAAGTTTTGCAATAATATCTTTTATTTATTTTAGTTTAATATAAACACTTATTAATTTTAGGGCATTATTCACTGTTCCTTAAATTACTTTGATGTTTAATACTAAAAGTTCAAATAGTAATAATCGTAAAAAAGGAAACTCAAACACCAGATCATTATTTAAAGATGACAGGTTTAAATTTACTGTTGGATTAATAATAACATGTTTTTCAATACTGTTATTCCTGTCTCTTATTTCCTATCTGTTTACATGGAAAGTTGATCAGAGTTTTGAATGGGATAATGTATTTTCAGGAGCTGATGTCAAGGTGAAGAACTGGTCAGGCAAGACAGGGGCATATTTTGCTAATTTATTTATTAACAGGTGGTTTGGTGTTGCTTCATTTTCAATCCCTTTTCTTATTATGCTAATCGGACTGGTATTCCTGAAGATAAAATTCCTGCCGCTGGGAAAAACCGTAAGAATCACAGTTATATCCACCATACTTATATCAGTATGGTTTGGATTTCTTTTCAAGGATCAGGGCGGACTCCTAGGTAACGGACTTGGGGGAAAACACGGTTTATATGTAAGTGAATGGCTGGTTTCATTTATAGGAAAAACAGGCACTGTATTTTTATTATTAATTTCAACAACTGCCCTCATTCTTTTTTCTCTGAAGAACTCATTAAAGTGGTTGTCTTATTTATTTATAAAATTAGCATCACTATACAGAATAATTTCAGGCAGAAGACATACTATTAAGCAACCTGTGCCAGATGAAATAGAGCTTGATATAAGTGATGAATCTGATGATATGGTATTTGAGACCGAATTTCCCGCTAAAGAATCTTCAGCTAATAATTCTTCAAATAAAACTAATACGGCTGAGGAAGATATTGAAATTACCATTGAGGAGAAAAAGGATACAGACCAGCCTGATGAGTTAATTAAAACCGAAGAATTGGAAGATTTTGATCCTACACTGGAACTTAGCAGTTACAGACTCCCTTCACTTGAATTACTTGAAAAACATAAATCTTCTGACTCAAATGTAACAAACGAAGAGTTAATCAGCAATAAAAATAAGATTGTTGACACACTTGCTCATTATAAGATACAAATTGATAAGATTAAAGCTACTATCGGTCCTACTATTACCTTATATGAGATTGTACCGGCCCCGGGAGTACGCATTTCCAGGATAAAAAACCTGGAAGATGATATTGCATTAAACCTTGCAGCTCTGGGAATAAGGATCATTGCTCCTATACCCGGCAGAGGCACTATTGGAATTGAAGTACCGAACCAGAATCCGGAAATAGTATCTATCCGATCAATATTAAGTTCAAAAAAGTTCCAGGAATCCACTTATGATTTGGCAATAGCGCTGGGCAAGACAATATCAAATGAAACATATGTTTTTGACCTGACAAAGATGCCTCATTTACTGGTTGCGGGTGCTACGTGACAAGGTAAATCAGTAGGTTTAAATTCAATTAATGCTTCACAGCTATTTAAAAAACATCATTCGCAATAAAAACTAGTACTTATATA
>CAZFHF010000212.1:0-1053 GCA_964518655.1 uncultured Bacteroidales bacterium
AGTTAAATTTATTAGGTAATTCTTCGTTTTGCAATCCAAGATGAACCGAGAAAACATTTAAAATTCTGAAAATGTGTTCGGGATCAATTCTTTCCAAATCATCTAAAATTAAAACACTTTGTTTATCACCCTTTTGTGCTTGAATTTTCTCTTTTAATAACTCACTAAGATAATCAGTCTCTGTAATATTTTTCTTTTTTGTCTTTTCCAGAAAATCTTTGATAAATCCTTTTTCCCCGGCTTCAATTTCCTGTTTAAATCTCCAAAAATTCTCCACTAATCCCGCAACTTCTTTTAGAGGACGACCCAATCTCGGAATAAATGAAAGTCCTGTTTTAAATATTTCGCTAAAGTTGTTTTTGCCCCAAATGAAAAGCAGGCGTTGTAAATCAATTAAACTATCATAATCATTTCTTTGAAAAATATCCTTATTCTTTTTATTGAGTTCAACTAAAATATCATATTTGAGAAACTCAAGAATATCTTCGTTGACGTTTATTTGATAATTAACAGGAAAGAAATGGAAAACTTCGTATTCTTGATGATTTTTAAAAAAATCATTCAGAAAATATGTTTTGCCAATCCCAAATTTCCCAGAGAACAAAATCCGAGTATTATTTTTTATTTCCAAATGTTCTTTAAACTTTGGGAATAGCTCTTCAATTGGAATTTTGAAAACCTCTTCTGTTGTTTTTTCTTTATCCATTTTTATTTCTTAAATTTACTATCTGTCTAAACGTGAATAGGATCTCCAATTATCTGGAATTTGAAACCCCAAACTATTACTATTTAAGATATCGTTGACTTCTTGAATTGTTAATGGATTTTTAGGAACGAGGAATACCCTGGGGTCCCAATCTAATCCTAAAACCATATTCACAAACATATGTGCCCAATCTACTTGTGGTGGATTTGGCCAATGTTCTAAATCAGACCAAAACTGATTTTGCAACGACTTTGATAAAGAATTGAAACACGAGCTTTGATTTTGAAATGTTTTTAAAAAATGTGATTTATAGGACTTTCTTGATAAGGTAATTTGAAAACGAAAAG
>CAZFHF010000212.1:1063-6041 GCA_964518655.1 uncultured Bacteroidales bacterium
CAAGATATCTAAACCTATCGGTGAATAGATTGATAAAAAACTACGGAATCTAAGTTCTTCTCCTCCATAATCTTTGGATATGTCTAAGGGAGTAGGTGCTTCGAGAATTTTAGAAAACATTAAATTTTGCTCCTTTTCAAAATCGCTAACAACTTTTACTGCTTGCCTTGGATAAGGAGTGAAGAAAGTCAAACGCAGATCGTCCCCTATACGATTAATATAATAACCCGTTATAACATCCAGCCATTCATTTTTCATTAAAAGCTTTTCGACTATTTTAAGCTTGTTATAATAATCATCTAATGAATCGGTTTTAAAAAAGAACTTCCCGATTAAATCATCTTCTGTTAGGTCATTAATTCTATCTTTATAACTTTGCATGAAAATTAAAACTTTATAATTCCTTATTTAAGAAGTTGATTCCTCTATTTTCTTATAAATCGTAACCTCTCTTTCCTTAAGAAAGGCCGAAAAATCATCTTTTTGAAATAAGGCATCGTTAGGTAATAATAAAAGATGGGATTCTAAAATTTCTTTAAGTTTTTGTTCTCCTAGAGCCGTGTCCATTTCTTTTAGATATTTCGAAGGTGCTTTATCAGAAATAGTGCGATTCGTTTTACCATCAATAAGCGTTCTGTTTAAAATACAATTTATCATGTCTGCGTCAAACTTTTTTCTCTCAAGATATTTTTTAGGAAAGATGTGATGATCTTCAATATTCTCTTCAATAATTAACTGAGTAGTTATTTTCTGACCAGTGTGGAAATCGAGAACGCCATCTCTAATTAAAAGACAGAATACACCCCGATAAACTGCATTTCTTTGTCGACTAATTGATTTAAGCTGACCAAGGCCAAAAGAAAATTCTTTTATAACCTCTGGCTGTTCTTTTTCTTGAATCCACTTCACAAGCTGGATGAAATCTTGGGCGTTTTTTTCATCTGTCGCGCTTTCATATCTTTGAGAAAAGATCGACGACCAAAACCATCTTTTAAGTTTAGTTAATGCAGCCCCTCTTTCTGGACCAGTTAAATGGTCGATTTTAGCGATTGTAGCAGATAGAGCTGGCAAAATTGTGCTATAGGGTAGCCATTTGGGAGATATAACGCCACATTCATTACGAAGAATATGTAAAGCAACACTTAAAGATTTTGTTGCGATTGGCCATAATTCTTGTAAAACTTTCCCATCAAGATTTAAAAGTTGTTTTCGCTTACAGGCTGGGCTTTTTTCATTAGAAAGCAGGGCAACTATTTGTAGGATTGTAACGGGATCAATTTCAAACTCTTGAAGTATAGGGTAAGAGTCAGTCGCCTCTTCCCAAAGTTGTCGAAGATTGATATTAAGTGGCCAATAACGAGCCGTGAGTAATTCAAACACTGTCAACCTGATACCAGCCGTATTAAGAGTTTCAAAAATAAGGCAAACTGCTTCTAAATCAGTATTCTCGGTTAATTCTACTACTGGAAACTCGTATTCAAGCATTGGCTTAAGATACTTATCTCTTATATCCCAAATCTCATCTTTAAAATCTTCGCCATTACTTTTACGATAATCAATAAAATCAGAAATCCAGCGATCCAATCTTATACTCTCACCGAAAAGGACCGAAAGAGGCAAAATCTCCTTTTTGAACTGCTCTTCAATCGACTTAACTCTTCTAGTAAACCTCTCCGCTCTATCATAATTTAAAGCCCCTTCAAACGGCTGTCCTTCTCGAAGAGCTTTAATATCAATCCAGAAACGATGCTCTCCCTTGCCCATAAAAATATGATAGAGAGATGTTAGACGTTGTTGACCATCTAAAACTAATTGAGCTGGCATATTTTCGCCCTTGGATTTCTCAACGCAATCAAAAAGCCTACAAGCAAACACATTTTTAGAATACCTTAGAAATAACAAACTTCCTGCTGGAAAAGAACGGGAAAGAGACAATAAAAGCTCCCAGCTGTTTTTGGGATACCAAACAAAATCACGCTGAAATTCAGGAAGCACAATTGCTCCGTTATCAATCAGCTGTAATAAATACTCTAATTTCCAAGGATTAGTTTGAAAAATCTTCATGATAATGTATTTTTAATTTTTTGAATAAAACTTTGATATTATTTTATCTTCTTTATTAATCTAACTGCTTCCGTTCTCTTTTTAATCAAAAAACCACTTATTTTCTGGACAAAATCAGAAGACCACGAACCACTCCTTATTCTAAAATTAAGCATATTAGCATTAACAGTCGAGACATCTTCGTATTTGCCTTCTTTTATCAATAAATCTCTTAATTCTTCCCAGGCGCTTTGGTTTTCACTTCTGGTAGGCGCTCGCATTTCTTCTTTTATATCTATTTTTAATTGAGCTTCTGGACCATCTAAAATCGAGATGTTTTCCTTTTCGGCTAAATCTATAGCCGCTCCCTTGATTTTATCCTGATCTTCTTCTATTCTCAAAATTTCCTCCTTGTGTTCATTCTTCTCTTCTTCAAGTTTTTTATATTCCGCTACTAATTTTACCCCGGGCTCATTTTTATATTCATTTATATCAAGATTTTCAACTTTTTTCGGATGCCTCCATAAAGGACATATATTTTGATAATCGCACCAATCACATAAAGCGCTTTTTTGGGGGATAAAATCCTTACAGGACTCTATTTCTTTTATTTTTCTAACTACATTCTTCTTTAATTCGTCTATTTGGTCTTTAGCCCTAAAAGAAACTATCTCTTTATTAAATAATAACGAATGCCAAACAAGCTTTACTTTCTCAACATCGGGCCATTTCTTCTCTAGCGCAATCTGATATATACCTAGTTGCCAGTCGTTATCCGCAACCTCTTGCGTCATTAAAGAACTACTAACCTTATAATCATGTATCTCAAAAATATTTTCCTTATCGTTATAATCCAACCTATCCATAATTCCACAAAAAGCATATTCTTCTTCGCCTGATTTGATATCGAAATTGATTAGATTTTCTGTTGCTACAATCTTAGCCTGATTAAATGGCTTATACTTATCATAATAATCCTTAAGAGATTCCTCTCCCTTATTGAAGTAATCTTCTATCAATAATTTGTCTTTTACCACTTTAATGCTGTCTGTATAATTTTTATCCCACAATTCTTTATATTTTTTCAAAACCCAATCTAGTGGTTTAATAGACCCCTGTTTGACTAGTTTATAAAATTCTTCCAATACCTCATGCACTCGTGATCCTCTGAATTGTTCTATAGTTGTTAAATCCGAAGGGATCCTATCAATATATTGATACCTATATCTTAATTTACAACCGTTAAATGTATTTATTTTTGTTGGCGAATATTGAACACTCATAATACCGACATTTTAGATAATAATCTAGTAAGACCTTGTCCCTCTACAATAAGGGAACTTAGAACATCCATAAAATTTACCATAACGTCCTGTCCTTAAAATCATACCCGAACCACATCTAGGACAGCTTTTGCCTTTTTCTATTGCAGCGATGTCCATCGCCTTGACTTCATCAGCATATAATTCACTCTCCATTTTTTTAATCCCTTTACAATAATTACAAAATCTACCATAGCCCGTAATTAAAGAGGAATCTTTAAAATCTTTAAGATTTCTAACTTCTTTACATTTAGGGCATTCCTTCATCTTTCCATTTTGTAATCCTTCAATGGTATGTTGAATATTGGATAATACCTGAATGTTGATACTCTTACTTTTAAGTAACTTCCCTATCCTTTCGTCTATGGTCTTAATCGGATTGTCACCGATGTTAAATTTATTTATTCTTAAAAACTTATAACCATAACTCTCTAAAACCTTTTCCCGATATACGTCTTGGTCTGAATAATAATATTTATAATTAAACTCATTAACTTCATCTATATTTTCGAAATGTTCTTTAAAGCCATCGTATTCAATTATAAGCTTATGTTCTTTATGAGATTCGTCTTTATAAACAAGCAAAAAATCAACTTTGTAATTTGGATGATTATAAGTTCTGTCGAGCTGCCGTAAATATTTACCGATTTCAAATTGCGGAATAAACTCTATATTATCTTTATTTTGCTTCCAAAAATCAGTCTGATAAAACCAATTTAGAACTTCTGGTTCCATCTGTGATTTTCCATCAACCTCTGAAATATTTTTCTCCTTCTTGGCTTCATCTAAAGTATATCTATAATGCCTTAGTGCTTCGCCTATTGAACCTGAATACTCATCTAATGGCCTGCTTAAGATAAAATTAACGCATTCTTTTGCGCGACTAAAACCAACATTAAGTCTTTGCGCCTTTATTTTGCCATCTTCTTCTATATCTACATCCTTCAAATCTTTAATAAAAACACCCCATAGTCTATCTAAATTCTCAGTAGCAACCATCGAGTAAAAAATTATATCTCTTTCTTCTCCCTGACAGGTATCGAAAGTCATTATTTTTAATTGCAATTTATCAAAAAAGTAATCTCTCTCGGGTAGCTTGCTTATCATATCTATTAGTAGCTTTTGCTGGTTAGTATGAGGAGTAATAATTCCGACACTCAAATTACTATCTTTTTCTTTTAGTTTTTTTAATTCGCCAATTATATAATTTGCCTCTGGAGTATTTGTATTCTGAAATAATTCTTGTTTACCATCGTGTTTAACTACTGAAAACTTAACAACTTCATCTATTGCCTTCCCTCTTATTTTCATCACTTGAAGATTATCCTGATAAAAATACTTATTAGAATAAGAAATTATCTCTTTATATCCCCTGAAATGTTTTAGAAGCTGAGTGTTGTAATTAGTAATAAATTCAAAGAACTCTAAAATTGAGGTCTTAATATTAAATTTATTAAGTCTAGTTAACTTGGTTATCTCTTTAGATACATTCTTTTGAAAAACATCCTTGAGGTTATTTAAATACTCTTTATTAGTATCGGTTCGCGCCTGTGCGGATTTAACATTACTAAACTGCTTCTTGTCGCCAAGTATTAAAACTTTCTTGGCCCTCA
>CAZFHF010000213.1:0-4182 GCA_964518655.1 uncultured Bacteroidales bacterium
AACGCTGATTCCCGTGATGTAGTTTTTTTCACCTGAAAGGTATTGGGGCCAGAAAAAGGCATTTTTCCATCCTGATTGCAATGTTGATGAATTACTTGAACATATTGATTTGTATTCCAAAGTAATTTATAAAAGGATTATAAACTGGATTAGTGACAGAAAGATTGAGTTGCTTATTTCAGAAAACGCTTCAGCTTTGCCTTCTCACCTGGAAATGGGACTGGCAATAAAAAAAGCTGTAAAAAGACTGGGATTGCCCACTATTACACACGATCATGATTTTGCCTGGGAAAGAGGGAACAGGTATCTCTCTCCACATAAAAAGATCAATGAGCTGATAGATGGCACTTTTCCGCTTAGATTAAAAAATTCCGTGCATGCGGTTATAAACACATATGCACAGAATACTTTAAAGGAAAGATATAAAAGGGATTCGGTTAATGTTCCTAATGTTATGGACTTTGACAAGCCTTTCGGCCAGGTGACTGAGAAGAATACTTGCCTGTATAAGAACCTGGGATGTGAAGAGAACGATATTCTGCTGTTTCAGATAACCAGGGTAGTAAGGCGTAAAGGAATAGAGGTGGCAATCAAGCTGGTGGATAAGTTGCAGGATAAGAAAATAAAATTGATAATAACAGGCAATTATAACGATGATGCGGAGAACAAGTATTATATGGAGCTTGTTGAGCTTATACATCAGCTGAAGCTGGGTATGCAGGTTGCTTTTGCATATCACTTGTTCAACAATAAGGGGCTGACATCAAGCAACGGAGACCTCAATTATTCATTGTCCGATGCTTATGCACAAGCCAGGGCATGCACCTACTTCAGCACATATGAGGGATTTGGCAATGCTTTTGTTGAGGCTGTTCTGGCAAAACGGCCGATCTTTGTTAATAATTATAAACCGGTATACTGGCCTGACATAGGCAGTAAAGGATTTATAGCGGTTATGCTTGAGGATAATGAATTAAATGACACAGCAATAGAGGAGATGAAGAAGGTCATTTATGATAAAAAGCTGGCGGAAGAAATTGCCGGGCATAACTACGCACTGGGGAAGAAGTTATTTTCTTATGATACTTTACAGGAAAAGCTCCAGGAGCTTATAGATAAAGCAGTAAAAGCTTCATGATAGGCATATGATTCAGGCGATTATCAGTTCTGACATAATATAATTTGATATAAACTGGCCCCTGGGGGTTAATGTTAGAATATTATTGTCCTGCAGGATAATATTTGACTCCGGAAAAGATTTTGATTTATGCAGGATGAATTTCGCGTATTCACTGCCAAAGGTATCTCCAATATAATTTATATCGGCTCCCCACATTGTCCTTAGTGATGTCAGGACATAATCATTGTATTTTGATTTTGTATCAAGTGCCTCAACTTCGACCAGGGGATTGCCGGAACTAACTCCGTCAATATACTTTTTATTGTCAGCAATATTCCATTGCCGCGAGGTTAAGTTGTAGGAATGCGCAGAAGGGCCGATCCCAAGGTATTTCTTTTGTTTCCAGTAATTTGAATTATGTATTGATAAATATCCCTCCAGAGCGAAATTGGATATTTCGTAATGAATAAAACCCCTGGTTTTTGATACCTCAATGAGCAGCTCAAACTGCTCCAGGCTCTCCTCTTCAGTTGGCAGAGACAGCTTCCCTTCATTCAAAAAATTGTTAAATACTGTCCCTGGCTCGAATGAAAGATGGTAGGCTGATATATGCTGGATATTTAAATTGAAGGTCTGCAGGAGGTTGGAACACCATTTTTCCGCTGTCATTTCCGGCAGGCCGTATATAAGGTCGGCACTGATATTGGAAAATCCTTTTTCCTGCGATAGTTTAACTGACCGAAGTGCCTGCAATGAATCATGCCGGCGGTTCATTAATTTCAGATCTTCATCATAAAATGACTGTATGCCAATGCTTAAACGGTTAACAGCCGTGTTATTTTTAAGGTCATGTAAATACTTTTCTGTCAGGTCATCGGGATTTGCTTCGAGAGTTATTTCAGCATCTTTGTTGACGGTAAATGTTTTATAAACTGCACCCGTTATGCCTGACAGCTCTCTGACATCCAATACTGACGGCGTACCTCCTCCGAAATAGATTGTTTCTACAGGTTCATTATCAAGATAACCTTTTCTTAATCCTATTTCCTTAATCAGGGCTTTAATAAGTATGTCTTTATTGCCGGTATTGGTTGACCGGTGAAAGTTGCAGTAATTGCACAACTTCCTGCAGAAAGGAATATGAATATATATGCCGGCCATCCGAACATGATTAAAGGAAGGTAAAGATACATAATAACAATTATTTGCGTAAAGGATATGGTTGTGAGTTGTCAGATATAAGGAATCCCTTATAGTTATTCTTCCTGACCATAGAAAAGGTCCAGTTGCACAACTCCTCAAATGAGCTATTCAACAGCTTACAGGGGACGTCAAGCTTAAACCATCCTTTCCCGGCTTTTGAAATAAATACATGTTTTTCCATAACTATAAAATGATTAGATAATAATCAAAATAACAGATTATAATATAATCAAATATTATTAATTTTCATAATTTTAATGGTAAAAAAATGTTAAATATTTATTAAATTTATATATAGGGAGACAATGCTGTTAATACTTTTTCTATTAATATTTATCATTTTATCTGGAAAATTAGATAATATTATTATAAATTTGACCAAACCAAATGCAGTATAATCATGGTACAATGTAAACGTATTGCGGAAAAAAAGATAAAAGAAGCTATAGAAAACAATGAGTTTGATGATCTTGAAGGTTTTGGAAAACCTGTTGACAATTCAGAATATTTCAGTGTTCCTGAAGAGGAGAGGATAGCACTTCATATTCTGAAAAATGCAGGAGTTGTGCCTGAGGAGCTGAAGATAAGAAAGGACATTAACAGCTTGTTAAGAGATATTAAAGACTGCCCCGACGCTGACGAAAAGGATAAAATGAAGAAAGAGCTGTACATGCTGTATACACAGTATGAATTGGCAATGGAACAGCGCAGGAAGAAGGGATAAAAGAAAGAGAAAATGAAAGGGGACATGAAAGGGGACAGTCACCTCGCAGGGGTGACTGTCCCCTTTCTAATAAATTTATATGTTATTTACCGATTTAAAAACAACTTTTACCGATTTCTTGTTTTTTTAACTTATCAGGAGGATTAATTTTGATACAAAAATCAATATAGAAAATTATGGAATCAAAACAAACCGATAAAAGACTAATTGTTGGAGTACTGATAGTGCTTTTTGGAGCATTATTGCTTGCCAGCAATTTTGGCGTATTACCATACAGCATAAAACGCTATTTGTTTCACTGGGAAATGATATTGATAGGCGCAGGGCTCATAGCACTTGTAACCAATGAGCATAAAGGCACGGGAATTATTCTCATTGTTGTGGGCGGGGCATTTTATATGCGCAACTTCTTCGACCTGCATTTTAATTTCTGGCAGTTATTTGTTCCTTCAATGATAATTCTTGTGGGGCTATTGCTGATTTTTCGAAGGAAGCTGGACTTTAAGGGTGATACCGATGTGCCTAAAGAGGATAGTGATATCCTGGATGATGTGTCAATATTTGGCGGAGGGGATAAGATATTATACTCACAGAACTTCAGGGGCGGAAAAATAACTGCTATTTTTGGCGGTTCCAATCTCAATATGACACATGTTAAGCTGGCCCCAGGAACACAGTATATAGATATTTTTGCAGTGTTTGGAGGCACTTCATTAATAGTACCTGAAGGATGGGATATACAGATAAAAGTGGCATCTATATTCGGAGGATTCAGCGATAAACACAGAATAAACGTGGCTGAGCAGGAAAATGAAAAGACAAACAGGTTGGTGGTCAAAGGACTGGCGATTTTTGGGGGAGGGGAAATCAAATCAATGTGATAGATACATAATTAACCGCATTACTATTATTTGTGATAAATACTCTTTTCGGCAACTGGAGGTATATCCTAATATATACGGGAGTATGGATATTTGTAGCATGTATCCATGCTTTTACATTAATGCATATCCAGAAATTGCCGACACAAGTTGCATTTACCGAAGGCTTCATTTCAGACTTTCTCCTGGCATGTTTCGGACTGGCATTATGGATCTCGATCATCTACAGTAATATTGAAAACAAGCCCATAATC
>CAZFHF010000213.1:4192-6026 GCA_964518655.1 uncultured Bacteroidales bacterium
CATTGTTGTGTGTCATATTTCTTGGCATATGGCTTGGCCTTGACTATATGCTCTTAAGCTCTACATTCAAGGAAGATTCCGAGTATATAAAATTTCTTAATGCTTCGATACCATGGCGTATAGGTAATGGATTCCTTTTTTTCGGATTAATTATAATAGCATATCACCTCATGATCATCTATCATAACTTCCGGGAAAAGGCAATCAGGGAGTCGGAATTAAAATCCCTGGTAAAGGAATCGGAATTGAGTTCATTAAAATCCCAGATCAACCCGCACTTTTTGTTTAACAGCCTGAACTCGATAAGCTCGCTGACAATAATTGAACCTGAAAAGGCACGTGAGATGGTAATAAAACTCTCGGATTTTCTCAGATATTCCATATCAAGGAATGAGGAACAGCTGACCTCACTGAAGGAGGAGCTGGAAAATGTCAACCGGTACCTTGACATTGAGAAAATAAGGTTCGGCAAAAGGCTTAAGGTTGTGATGAATATTACGGAGGAATGCCAGGATAAAAGGCTGCCCGGACTGATTCTTCAGCCGCTGATAGAAAATGCCATTAAATACGGGGTACATGAAAGCCTGGATGAGGCAGTGGTCGAAATAGCAACATCCTGTAATGATGAAATACTGAAAGTTAAAATTAAAAACAGTTATGATATTGAATTTTTTGCTAAAAAAGGAGAAGGAATAGGATTAAAGAATATCAGGAGCAGGCTTGGTTTAATGTACAATAATGAAAATCTGATGCGTATAAGTAAGACAAATGATAACTTTGAAGTGACTCTTGCATTCCCCCAGAACATTTAATATTAAGACATTTAAAAAAACAGGAAATGGAAACGAAAATTTCTGCTGTTATTATCGAAGACGAAGAACTGTCACGGGAACTTATTAAAAAATATCTGGTTGATTATGATGATATAAAAATAATCAGGGAGTGTGATAACGGGTTTGATGGAATAAAAGCAATAAATGAAATGAGCCCGGACCTTGTTTTTCTGGATATTCAAATGCCCAAGCTTAATGGCTTTGAGATGCTGGAACTGCTGGACAATAAGCCTGAGATCATTTTTATCACCGCTCATAATGAATATGCTATAAAAGCTTTTGAACTTAATGCCGTGGATTACCTGTTAAAGCCTTACTCAAGGGAGAGGCTTATTGACGCCGTTGAAAAGGCGGTAAAGAAAATAAGATCGAACCAGTCAAATGACAGGAATATTGAAAATCTTATTAAAAGGCCTTCAAAGGAGATAATCGACAGGGTGGTTGTTAAAACAGGCTCCAGAATAAAGGTAATACCTGTTCATAAGATAAATTACCTTGAAGCCCAGGATGATTATGTTATGATTTATACATCCGAAGGCAAGCATCTTAAGAATTCAACGATGAGGTTTTTTGAGGCCCACCTTGATCCCGGCCAGTTTATTCGTGTTCACAGGTCATATGTGATAAGGATTGACCAGGTAGAACAGCTGGAACCTTATGCCAAAGACAGCTATGTTATAAAGCTGAAGAACGGCGCAACCATTAAGGTAAGTAAAAGCGGCATGAAAAACCTGAAGCAGAAGCTTGACTTCTGAAAAAGGGACAGCGCCCCTGGGACTGCGTCTTGGCGCTGTTCCTTAAGGGCGCTGTCCCTTTTTTCACAACTCACCGTTAACAAGCCTTTTCCTGTTATTCCCAATTATTACAAGTGCTTTTTTCTGCAGCATTGTCGTTATCCTGTACATCACGGGAACAATGATAAGTGTAAGGAAAGTGGCAAATGAAAGGCCGAATATCACGGTCCATGAAATGGGACCCCAGATGCCGGTCATTACACCTCC
>CAZFHF010000214.1:0-6015 GCA_964518655.1 uncultured Bacteroidales bacterium
TGGATCGCCATAAATGATAAAAACCATAATCCTGAGTTACCCTTTGAGTTATCTGAAATATTTGCCTGGCCCATTGACTTCTTCGGACTGGCAGTAGGTGATAGTTTTAGTGTTATATATGATGAACTGTATGTTGATACTGTATCTGTCGGACTGGGAAACATTCATTCTGCATATTTCAGGCATGCTGATAAAGACTTTTACGCTATACCGTTTGTCCAGGACAGCACAGTAAGTTTCTATGATCTTGAGGGAAACAGCCTTAGAAAAGCATTTTTAAAAGCCCCCCTGAGATTTTCGAGGGTAAGCTCAAGATATTCTCACAGCAGGCTGCATCCTATACTTAAGATACGCAGGCCTCATCACGGTGTGGATTATGCTGCACCAATCGGCACACCAGTGCATGCTATAGGGGACGGCAAGATTATTAAAACAGATTACAATGATGGTGCAGGACGTATGGTTAAAATAAGGCATAACAGCATATATTCAACAGCTTACCTCCACCTGAGCAGGTATCATAAAGGAATAAAACCCGGGGTATATGTAAAACAAGGTGATGTTATCGGCTATGTGGGTAGTTCAGGATTATCCACAGGCCCTCATCTTGACTTCAGATTCTACAAAAACGGCTATCCTGTAGACCCCTTGAAAGTTGAAGCTCCCTCGGTAGAACCAATCAGGGAAGAAAATAAGGCATCTTTTGATTCGGTTAAAGTTATTGCTGTTCAGGAATTAGAATCTCTATCCGGGATTTAGATTTAGCAAACCTCAGGCAGGCTTATGATCCTGCAGAATCCATGATCAGTTCCCCGATCACCCGCGGAAAATGCAAATATTCCAGCTCATGAACCTTTTTAGCCAATGATTCCGGTGTATCGGTACTGTTAACTTTGCATCTTGCCTGGAATATAATATTGCCTTCATCATAAACCTTATTGACATAATGTATGCTTATTCCCGATTCATCATCGTTATTCTCAATAACAGCCTTGTGTACATTAAGTCCATACATTCCCTTGCCCCCGTATTTTGGTAACAGGGCAGGATGTATATTTATTATCCTGTTTGTGAACTTATCAACAATATTGCCCGGCACTAACCAGAGAAACCCGGCTAAAACAATCCAGTTTATTTTGTTTTCCAAAAGAAAATTAAGAACAATGTCCGTCTCGTAAAATTCATGCCTGCTAAATACCATTGTTGGAATATTCATTTTTTTTGCCCTCTGCAAAACGTACGCATCCGCCTTGTTTGAGAGTATACAACATACTTCAATATCTTTATTTGACTTAAAATATTCACATATATTCTGCGCGTTTGTTCCTGATCCTGAGGCGAAAATTGCAATTTTATTCATTATGGGATTCTTTACCTAAAAATTTATATTATTGTTCATTACAAATAAGGATAAAATAAGTTAAAAAAATTAATTTTGATGAATAAAAATAATTTTTTAGTTTGTTTTTCTTTAATTATTGCATTTCTTTGCAAAATTATTTTTCAAAATGCTTTATTATTAATTTAAATTTTATACTATGTCTGATATTGCATCAAGAGTTAAAGCTATTATCGTCGACAAACTGGGAGTTGAAGAAAATGAAGTAACACCTAAGGCTAGTTTTACCAACGATTTGGGTGCTGACTCACTTGATACTGTTGAGTTGATAATGGAATTCGAAAAGGAATTCAATATTGGCATTCCTGATGATCAAGCTGAAAACATTGCAACTGTAGGCGAAGCGATTAAGTACATCGAAGATAATGTGAAGTAGGCGACCTATCACCTAAATCTGATATTTTTATGGAATTAAAACGAGTAGTTGTCACAGGGCTTGGTGCGCTTACACCATTGGGCAATAATGTTAAGGATTATTGGAATAACCTGGTAAACGGAGTTAGCGGGTCTGAGATGATTACTCGTTTTAATACCGAAAAGTTTAAAACAAAATTTGCCTGTGAGATAAAAAACCTTAATCTCGAAGAGTATTTTGACCGCAAGGAATTGCGTAAGCTTGATATGTTTACCCATTTTGCTATTATTTCTTCTGACGAGGCAATAGCCGATTCCGGGATTGACGTTAAATCAGTAACTCCTGAAAGGGCAGGGGTAATTTACGGTTCTGGCATCGGAGGTTTCGGCACATTTTACCAGGAGATCACCCAGTATGCAAGCAGTGATGGTACACCAAGATTCAGCCCTTTCTTTATTCCCAAAATTATATCTGATATTGCAGCAGGCCAGATATCCATACGTTACGGGTTTATGGGCCCTAATTATGCAACAGTATCAGCATGTGCAACTTCCACAAATGCCATAATTGATGCTTATAATCTGATACGGCTAAACAAAGCCGATATATTTGTTACCGGCGGGTCAGAAGCATCAATTACTGAAGCAGGTATTGGAGGATTTAATGCGTTGCAGGCAATGTCAACCAAAAATGAGGAATATAAAACCGCTTCACGTCCGTTTGATAAGACCAGGGATGGTTTTGTTATGGGTGAAGGCGCAGGAACACTGATTCTTGAAGAACTTGAACATGCCAAAAAACGCGGCGCAAGAATATATGCAGAGCTCGTTGGCGGAGGCTTATCCGGAGATGCATACCATCTTACAGCCCCCCATCCCGAAGGCCTGGGAGCATACTACGTTATGAAAAGTACTCTTGAAGATGCCGAAATGAATCCCGAAGAAATTGATTATATTAATGTCCATGGTACTGCCACACCACGCGGTGATATATCTGAAGCTATTGCTATTGTCAGGGTGTTCAAAGAACATGCATACGACCTGAATATCAGCGCTACCAAATCAATGACCGGACACCTGCTGGGCGCAGCCGGTGTGATTGAAGCTATTGCAGCAATAATGTCTACCAAACATAATATAGTCCCTCCAACAATAAACTTCACTACACCTGATCCTGAAATTGACAGTAAACTTAACCTTACAATCAATAAAGCACAGGAAAGAACAGTGAATGCAGCCTTAAGCAATACTTTTGGCTTTGGAGGACATAATTCATCAATAATATTTAAAAAATTTTCTGAATAGTCTTGTCAAAATTTGTAAAGCAACAGCAGCAACTTTTTAAAACTGATAAAAGCTTTTTAAATCATCTCAGAAAATTTACTGGCTTTAAACCTAAAAATATAAAGCTCTACCAGCTTGCCTGTATACATAAATCCTCATCATTCGAAATATTTAAAGACCTGGAAATTAATAATGAGAGACTGGAATATCTGGGAGATGCTATTCTTGATGCTGTTGTAGGTGAATGCCTTTTTGAAAAATTTCCTGATAAAGATGTAGGATTCCTGACTCAAATGCGCTCAAAAATTGTAAACAGGGAAAATTTGAATAATATAGCTATAAAACTGGGGATCTCAAATATGATCATTTCAAAAATGTCAAATGAAAATCATAAATCTATATTTGGCGATGCCCTGGAGGCACTGATTGGCGCCCTGTTTCTTGATAAGGGTTTTAAAAAGACAAAAAAGATCATTCTCGAACGTATCATTCATAACCATATAAACCTCACCAAACTACAGGAAACAGAAGTGGATTTTAAAAGCAGAATAATCGAATGGGGACAGAAGAATAAAAAAACTGTGAACTTTGCCAATTTTGAAGAACCCGATGAAAAAGATAACACTACACATTTTATATCCCACCTTCTTATATCTGATGAACTGATAGGACGAGGAATAGGCAACTCGAAAAAAGAAGCTGAGCAAAATGCTGCAAAACAGGGTATCGAATCTATTGGTATATGAAAAAAAAAGCACATAAATTATCCTATAAATCTGAAAATGATTCTGTCCTTATAGGAATATCATCTCAGGAATATGATTACAGAATTTGCTGGGCTATAAACCAGGATCTGGGAACAAACTTTATAAAAACAGAAAACCTGAAAATAGTCAATCATAAATTTAATGTCACCCAGGAATTCAGCCTGTATATATATGATAATGAGGAAAGTCAGAATAAATATCACCTGATAGCAAACAAATGTGATAACGGATACTATATACCTGAATTAAAAAATATAGACTACTTTCTGCAAATCTTTGGTGATATAAGTGATGGTTTTAAAAACGACCTGGTAACAAAATTAAAAAGTATTGATATTATAAAAGGCGTGTTTGTAATAGATCCTGATGTTCTTAAGTCAAAGGACAGGCTGATGTGCTAAAAAAAAGAAGCCCCGAAAAGTGCCGGGGCCTGAATTAAACTGACTTAAATTATCACCTATGAAAACCCTTTAAATAAAACCTTGCTTTTAACCTTTGCCTATCCTTTGAAATTAATAACGGCTAATTTACTATCATATTTGGTTAACAAAACCCAACATATGTTAAAGATTGTTAAAATGTTACACAATACTGTTTCTGGGATTATCTTTGTATTGCTATGAGTAAAAAGTGGATATGGATATTATCATCTTTCATGGCTTTAGCTATGACAGGGCTGATATTTTTCCAGGTTTACTGGGTCAAAAATGCAATAAACGTCAAGGAAAGACAGTTCAACCAGCAGATAAATAAAGCCCTTATTGAAATAGCAAATGAAATACAGAAGCAGGAAGCCGTACATTATATCATTGATGAAATAAATCCTTTTTATTTTGATACAACATTAGGTTTTTATGACAGTGAATTTCAGTTTGAACAGGATTTTTATTTCTATCAGCGTTCATCAGGACAAAACTTTAATGCCAATATCTCGGTTTTTAGCAGTGATACTTTTATAATTATTGACAGGGATAAGGATAATACTTTTCTTGCGGCATCGAGCCAGTCGAACGCCTCCGGAAAAGATTTCAAGCTGACGCCAAGCTTAAAAAAACGGATTGTTGACAGGAAAGTTTTTGTAAATAATGTATTGTCAAAAATGTTCAGGCTTAATCCTGATATCGAAGACCGTCTGAATCCAAAGAAACTTGAAGCTATAATTAAACAGTATCTGAAAAGTAATGGTATCGATCTTGAATTCGAGTATCTTGTTACCAAATGGAACACAATGCCGGCGTTCATGTCAGAAAACTTTTGCTCTGATGCGGACAGTAAACACTATAGAGTAGAGCTGTTCCCCGATGATTTCATCTCAAAATCAAATTTCCTGACAGTATACTTCCCGTTAAGAAAGAATTATATTTACAAATCACTGGGATATATGGCCCTTTCTTCAATACTTCTAACTCTTATTATTGTAATAAGCTTTACATTTACAATATATATTATTATTCGCCAGAAACACTTATCTGACATAAGAAGTGATTTTGTCAATAATATGACGCACGAACTGAAAACACCTATCTCTACCATATCACTTGCATCGCAGATGCTGGGTGACAAAAGCATTCCTGACGAATCAAAAAATATTGATAATCTGTCCGCAGTTATTACCGACGAAAGCCGGAGGCTCGGGTACCATGTTGAAAAGGTGCTGCAAACAGCTATTTTCAATAAAGGAAAGCTAAAACTGAAGCTTAAGGAGGCTAATATCAACGAGATAATAACCGGTGTTATTAACAATTTTTCAATCCAGATAAAAAAGAAAAACGGGCTGATCATACCTTCACTGCATGCTGAAAATCCTGTGCTGTTCGTTGATATTGTCCACATAACAAATGTATTGTCAAACTTAATAGATAATGCCATAAAATACTGTATACAGGATCCTGAAATTTATGTGGAAACGCAGAATAATAAGGGATATCTGATGATAGCAGTACGGGATAACGGTATCGGAATAAGCCAGAAAGAACAAAAGCGGATATTTGAAAAATTCTACCGCGTATCTACCGGTAATATTCACGCTGTTAAAGGCTTCGGGCTGGGACTGAGCTACGTAAAAAAAGTTATTGATGAGCATAAGGGATACATCAAGCTTGAAAGTGAACCTTACAAAGGGACTATTTTTAAGATATTTTTACCCGTATAATACAATATTATTATGTATAAAATAAAAATATTACTTGCCGAAGATGATGAGAATCTGGG
>CAZFHF010000215.1:0-5996 GCA_964518655.1 uncultured Bacteroidales bacterium
CTTCATACTGTTTGTCTATCTTATAATGACTCCTGTAGTGGTTAATATATAATTCTATTTCATTAACCGCTTTCTGACTAATCGGGACAAGCCTTTCCTTTTTGCCCTTGCCCAGCACTTTAATAAATCCCTGGTCAAAGAACAAATCGGAGAGCCTAAGGTTTACAAGCTCCGATACCCTGAGACCGCAACTGTATAATGTTTCAAGTATGGCCCTGTTTCTGTGGCCTTCAGGTTTGCTTAGATCAATGGCATCAATAAGATCGTCTATTTCTTTCACACTGAGCACTTCAGGCAGCTTGCGGCCGATTTTAGGGGCTTCTAGCAGAGCAGTCGGGTCCCTGTCAGTCTTTTCGTCAATAAGGAGGTATTTATAGAAAGATTTGATGCCTGAAATAACCCTTGCCTGTGTTCTGGCACTCATGCCCAGTTCATTAACCCAGCTGATAAATTGTTTAAGATGGCTGAGCTCGACATCGGTAGGGGAGATGGGAGTTTTCCTGAGTTCGAGGAAGGCCAGCAACATCGAAATATCTCTTTTATAAGCAGCAATGGAATTCCCGGATAATGACTTTTCCAGTTTCAGATAAGAAATATATTCTGATATATAATCCTGCCAGTTCATTAGTTTATATTCCTGTAACAAAGTTGACATTTTAATATAAAATATTGTGCAAAAACTTAATTGAATTTTCAACTCAAATTTTTAGTTTATGAAATTGATATGTTCATCATAAGATTTCCGGTATTCATAAATTCTTGCTTGATTCATATTAGTTCATAAGTTAATTTAGTGTTAAAATTTTCAGACCCCTAAATACCTAAAACTATTAACCCTATTCAATAATGCAAAGATATATTGAGTTTGTACATAATCTAACCGGAGCTTCGTTATTTGATAATCTTAACAGGAGGACCAAAGAAGCTGTTATTTCAACGTTAAAGTTCAATTTCAATGATTGTAATGACCTGGAGAGAGCAATAATTAATGAATCCAGTTCCAAAGTTTTTGAATTCGTATCTGAACATCTCGACCTGAAGAGATATTTTAATCATATCGTTTTTACTACTGATTCAAAATCTTATGTCGAGAATGTTAACTTCGACAGGATCAGCTCAATCATTAACTTTAAAAAAATAAATCATATACGGTATATTAATGAACATTTGCGTTCAGTTAATAAGCTGCTTCCCGATGCCGGATTATATATTGGCAGAATGGAAACATACTGGGAAAGGAAGTTAAGGATTTGCAGGTTATTTGGCAAAGTATTCGGAAGAATAATTTGGATAATGGATTTTTTTGTTAACAGGGTAATTCCCAGATTAAGATATATTGAAAAGCTCTATTTCTATTTTACCAAAGGAGCCCACCATACTGTTTCGAAATCAGAAATACTGGGCCGGCTCGTATATTGCGGATTTAGTATAGTTGATTACAAAATTATCAACGGGCTGTTTTACTTTGCTGTTATTAAGACAGGTGAACCCAGGCGTGATAAAAGTCCTTCTTTCCACCCTATAATAAAATTAAACAGGATTGGCAAAAACGGTAAAAGGATTGGTGTTTACAAAATAAGAACAATGCATCCTTTTTCCGAATATCTTCAGGATTATGTGCTGGAACTTAACGGTTACAATGACACAGGAAAGCCGAAGGATGACTTCAGGATTACAAGATGGGGTAGTTTTTTCAGGAAGCACTGGATTGATGAGCTCCCGCAAATAATAAATGTTCTGAAAGGAGAAATGAAGCTTGTGGGTTTAAGGCCTTTAAGCAGGGCAAGGTTCAATGCTTTTCCGGAAGATCTTAAGAGGGAAAGGACTAAATATAAGCCGGGGTGTATTGCACCCTATGTGGCGCTGAAAATGCCTGATGATAAGATGAATATTGAAGCAGAGAGAATTTATATCAGGGATTTATCGCGTCATCCTCACCTAACGGATTTCAGGTATTTCTTTAGAGCAGTATACAATATACTTACCAATAAAGTAAGAAGTTCGTAGCAGAAAAACTACAATTTAAGTTGCTATCCATTTCCCGGAATTTCAAATAATTTTTATGGAGGACTATTTTTTAAGAATATTATTAGTTTGGGGCAGCTCACTATAATTAGGCATTTCATAACTGGCATCACTGTAACATTTATATTCCGGTACTAATTTCTGTAAGACTTCAACAATTTCCTGCTTGGAAAGATTATATAGATTACTTAAGTGTGCATTAATCTTTACAAGCAAATTTTTATTGCCAAAGCTTTCTATCTGGGCAATTTTAATTTTTGGATGATGTGTAGGAAGAGTATTTTCCTTTTTTGTAAGTAATTCCTCGTACAGTTTTTCACCAGGCCGTAAACCTGTAAATACTATTTTAATATCTTTATCAGGAACAAGCCCCGAAAGCTGGATCATATGATGGGCCAAATCGATAATTTTAATAGGCTTGCCCATATCAAACACAAAAATTTCACCTCCCTTTCCCATAAAACCTGCTTCAAGAACCAGCTGACAGGCTTCAGGGATAGTCATAAAATAACGTCTGACCTCAGGATGGGTAACGGTAATGGGACCTCCTTCTTCGATTTGCTTGCGAAATATGGGAATTACAGAGCCATTAGAACCCAGAACATTTCCAAACCGTGTTATGACGAATTGTGTTTTATTTCCTTCCTGCTGTGCTCTCATTTGCACAATCATCTCACAGACACGTTTGGTTGCGCCCATCACATTTGCAGGATTTACTGCCTTATCAGATGAGATCATTACAAATTTTTTTACTCCAAAACGCATTGAAAGCCTGGTGATACTTTTGGTACTTCCGACGTTTACCCGGAAAGCTTCATTCGGATTGTTCTCCATAAGAGATACATGTTTATAAGCTGCTGCATGAAAAACGATCTCAGGATGAAATTCCTTAAATATTCGTTCCATTTTATCTGAGTTCGTAACATCAGCTAACAGCAATTGAATTGAAAAAGGATATTCTTTTGCCTTGAGTTCATTTTCAAGATTAAACATGGGAGTTTCCGCATTATCAACGAGAACAAGTTCTTTAATATTGAAGCGGGTTAACTGGCGGACGATCTCAGAACCTATGGAACCTGCAGCACCAGTTACAAGTATAGTCTTACCTTTTAATCCTTTTCCTATTCTTTCCAGGTTAAGTACTATAGGATCCCTGCCCAGCAAATCCTCTAACTGTACTTTCTCTATTTGCTTCATTTCAAGATGTCCATCCAGCCAACTTTCTATGGGAGGGGTGTCCCGTACGTCAAGACCAACTTCCAGAGCTGAACGAATGATATCGCCTTTTTCCGAGGGTGAAATATCCTTGATAGCAAAAATCAGGGTTTCAATGCTTCGCTTGCGCAGAAAGTCGGTATAAATAATATTTGGATTATAAACAGGAATACCGGTCACTTTTTTACCTTGCAACTTTTTATTTCTGTCCAGAAAACCCACAATCTGATAATTACCTTTTACATCGCTCTGAATTACCCTTTTAACAATAACACCCATAGATCCTGCTCCGTAAATCAGCACCTTCTTCTTTTCAATGAATGAACTGGTTATTATTTGATAGATAGTCTTTATTGCCAGTCTAATGAAAAAGAGAAACATTGTTGTTAAAACATAATGAATAAGAATTATTGAATAGGGTATTCTCAAAATATCACTCAATCCGATATAAATTTCTGCAAATGATAAGCATAGTAAAGCTGCCATTGAAAAACTTGTGGACAGAAATACATTTGCAACGTCGATAACGGTTGTATGACGTATAAGTCCTGTATATGAACGGAATATAAATTCAAATGCTGCATACACACCTACCGAAATTAATGCTTGCTTAATAGCCAGGCCGGGAGCGAAATCGGCAATTACAAAATTGAAACGAAGCAGGTAGGCAAAAATAAAAGTGATGAATATAACAAAGCAATCAAGGGCGAATACTAACCACCTGGGAAGATAGTACTTGTGAATCAGCGATATGGCTTTTTTTTGAAGTACTTCTGGTACTCTTAGATACTTTTTAAACATGGGTTATTAGTTTTAGTGAGAATGGTTAATTGGCACTTTTAATAAATTGATAATAAGTGAAAATAGTTTAACAAGTTGCCTATAAATAATAAAAAGTTAGTTTACCTAGAAGTTAATATGAGTATACAATCTACTGAAATTATAATTATTTAACGCTAAATTCGAAATAGAATAACTTAAACAAGCAAACACTATTATTAGTATTGAAAAATTTTATATAAACAAATATAAATTAATCAGTAAGAAAAACATAAATTAAATAATTCAAAATTAAAATACCAATCAATTAATTTATCTGACAATACTTTCAATATTAAAATATGCTATTAAATGATATTAATTTAAGGAATTAATAACTGAAAGCAGCTTATTTATTAATTCGCGGGCAATTAATAAACTTCCATATTGATTTAGATGTCCGCCATCCGACGTATACGCAGGCACCAAACCGGAGATTCCTTTTCCGTAAATATTGATCGTATTATCCGAGAATGTCGATTCAATTCTAGCAATATCAAATAATTCTGAACTATTATAGTGGTTCCGTAACAATTCATTATATTTATTTCCATACACATTGGTATCTCTATTTAGAAACCTTTTAGCTATTCCCTTGAGACCCTTGGGTTTGGAAATAAGGGGTATTGTAAAATGGATAATTATCAAGTGCGGATATTTCTCCTGAAGTGAATTAACAGAGCTTTGATAATATTTAAACAGTTCTTCAATATTAGTATGTTTGTTTATATCGACATAACCCAGTATCAGAAATGCGATATCGACTGAATCAGCCAATCCACTTTCCAGAATACTGACGAATTCATCTATTTTAGATTTCGGATTAAAATTAGCTCCAACTTTTGTATGAACAAACATAGGACGTTGAATATCTGAAATCTCTTTTAGATCTTTAATGACACAAGAAGAGGAATTACTTAATTTTTTTAATTCAACTATACCTTCCATTATATTTTGACCTACGGATTGATGCCCGAAGAAAAAACTCTTTTCAGACAGCTTTATCCATACATCTTCATTCAAATTACCCATAATTGACGATTTTGTAAAAGTTGTTCTTTCATCCTTGTTACAACATTGCAGTAAGATAAATAAAATAAGCAGGACATTGCCGAAAAGAATATTATTTTTAGACATATTATTATATTTTTTAAATATTTTAACACGATTGTATAAACATCTGATTTAATTACGTTTAATAAATAATTGATGTTAAAATAACTATTATCAATTATTCCTGGATAAAATAATTACCATAAAAATTCCTGCGTATCTCAATATCGCTAAACAGTTTATTTTCAACTGCTTTAATAAGATTTTTAATTGAGTCGTCAGCCGTAAAGTGTGTATGATAATCCAGAATATTTTTAACCTTATCAAATGATACCCTATAATTCCTCGGATCAAAACCTCCTTTTTTATATTGGATTTTTGTGTTGTTGATATACTTTTGAATTACATTGACAATCATTTTTTTGGTATAATTATTATTATTACTGCCAATATTAAAAACTTGTCCGTGCACTTTTTCTTTTTGTGCTTCAATCACTTTAATAATAGCAGCTGAAATATCTGAAATATGGCAATATGGACGCCAGGTATTTTCGTCGTATATCAGTAATTCTTTACCAAGAGCCAAATCATTTGTAAATTCAGAAATTGTCAGATCAAATCTCATTCTACTTGATATTCCAAAAGCAGTTGAGAGTCTGAGTATGACTGCTGTAAAATCAAACCCGGCGAGATTATCCAGAATATGTTTTTCAAATTCAACTTTCGTTTCTGCATATAAAGATTGAGGACTTAATTCAGATTCTTCATCTTCCAGTGAGTCATCTGCTCTTAGTCCATAATTGCTGCATGTAGAAGTGAATATAAATTTAGCTATGTTTTTACCCTTCATAAGCTGAATTAATTTCTTAGGATATACTAGATTA
>CAZFHF010000216.1:0-5959 GCA_964518655.1 uncultured Bacteroidales bacterium
CCAGCAACCTGTAGGTTGTATCTATCAGGGCATTATTATCCTTTAAGGCTGTTTGTACAATGATTCTTCCCCCGTTTTTCAGGGCATTGTATATCTTCCTGTACATTGCCTCAATATCATATATCCAGTGTATTGCTGAATTTGAAAATACCGCATCAAATTCATTATGAAAATCTATAGTAAAAGCATCCTGCTGAATTACTTTAATGTTCGTTGTCTTTGACTCTTTAATGTTTTCCAATGCCTGTGCGCACATCTCAGGCGATACTTCAACAGCGATAATCTCACCACCGGGAACATGCCTTGCAAGCTCAATAGTCGCAAGTGCATTCCCACAGCCTATGTCCAGTATTCTTTCCCCGGTGCTCGGCTTTAATTTCTCTATTGCCATTAACGCAAGATTATACTGAAAAAAAGAATTATCCTGGTATAACTTTGCATCCCATCTAAGTTTCTGACTTTTCATTGATAAATAAGTTATTTTTTTAATAATACTATAATTATCTTAGTAAATAAAATATTACCGGCACAATTTAAAGTATTAATATCAGATTTATTATTAAATTAATAATCACTACTTATGCGTATTATTATTATTCATTATCATCTGTATCCCGGTGGTGTCACACGTATTATACAGTCGCAAATCAACAGTATTAATAATCTTCCGCATAAACATGACATTACCTTAATAACAGGCTTCTGTTCAAATCCGGAAAGATACAGGAAGCTGGGCATTGAATTAATAATAAACAAGGAAATAAATTACCTTGGGAATGGGGATAACCCGGAATCCCAAATAAAAAGCCTGAGCAACTCATTGCGAAAATTCCTGTATGAAACAATAGGTAAAAATGATATAATACATTTTCATAATCTTAATCTGGGTAAAAATCCTGTATTGACATACGAAATATCCAATATGGCTAATGATGGATATAAATTACTGAATCACTGCCATGATTTTGCCGAAGACAGGATTCCTAACCTTAAGTTTTTAAGAAGCATTATTGAAGGACATTTCGGCAAGAATATACAAACAGTTTTATATCCTGAATTAAATAATTACCTGTTTGCCACATTAAACTCGTTTGATATGATGCGCCTGGAAAGGTATGGTATTGCTGCCAGCCGCAGATTCCTTCTGCAAAATCCGGTTGATTTTGAGAGTAAACTGGAAAACACTGATAAGAAACGAGTTAAGATTAAGATCTGCAATAAGCTATCACTGGATCCTCAAAAAATATTGTGCACTTATCCTGTTAGAGTCATCAGGAGGAAAAACATTGGTGAATATATTTTACTGGCTGCTTTGTTTGCAGATAAAGCACAATGGCTTGTCACCCAGGCACCAAAAAATCCTGTTGAGATCCCAGATTACAACAGATGGAAAACATTCTGCTATGAAAACAAAATACCTGTTTATTTTGAAGCAGGAACAAAAGTAGATTTTGAAGAATTAATACGCGCAACGGACTTTTGTATAACAACAAGTATTCAGGAGGGCTTCGGAATGAGTTATTTGGAGCCGTGGCTAATGGACACCCCGGTTGTGGGAAGAAATCTGTATTATATAACAAAAGATCTGAAAGAAGCAGGAATTGAATTCCCGCTATTATATGATAAATTACAGGTCAGGATGAATTCCGTAATAGTCGATTTTAAAAAACTATCTACTGATGATCAAATGTCATTCATCCGGGATGTCAATACACACAATAGAAAAAGGAAAACTGTTTTCAGGCTAAATCGGGGACTCAGGAAAATACTGCAGGATGCACCCGGGAATATCATAAATAACAACAAAAAAATTATAACTGAAACATTTTCAATTGGCAGATACGGAGAAAAACTATATGAAATCTATAAAGCACTTGCTGGATAACCCGGAAAACAATCTGATCAAAAAATAAAATATGAACATACTTATTGCGCCTGACTCTTTCAAAGACTGCATGAGCTCCAGGGAAGTTGCACAGAATATTGAAAAAGGGGTCAGGAGGATACTGCCTGATGCCGTCATAAAGCTTCTACCCCTTGCCGATGGAGGCGAGGGAACTGTTGAAGCTCTTATTGATGCAACAAAAGGGGAAATAAGGAAGGTGAAAGTACATGATCCGCTGATGCGCACAATAGAATCCTTCTTCGGCCTGCTTGGTGATAAAAAGACTGCAGTAATTGAGATGGCTGCTGCATCGGGCATTGAGCTGTTAAAGGAAAATGAACGCAACCCGTGGGTGGCAACAACATACGGAACAGGCGAACTCATTAAACATGCCCTGGATTCGGGATGCCGCAAACTCGTGATAGGTATTGGCGGCAGCTCGACAAATGATGCCGGTACCGGCGTTATCCAGGCGTTGGGAGGAAAATTCCTTGATTCTGCAGGAAAAGATATAGGTTATGGAGGAGGATGCCTCGGAAAGATTTCTGAAATTGACATGTCGAAACTTGACAGCAGGATAAGAAACTGTGAGATACTCGTTGCCTGCGATGTTGATAATCCCCTGTACGGAGAAAAAGGCGCAGCATTGGTATACAGCCCCCAGAAGGGTGCCGATGACGAAATGGCTGCTAAACTTGATCAGAACCTAAAGCATTTTGCTGAAATCATTAAAGAAACACTAAATATTGATGTTGCAGCCATACCAGGTACAGGAGCTGCCGGAGGTATAGGAGCGGGACTTATGGCATTCCTGGGTGCAAAGCTGAAACCGGGTTTTGAAATAGTAAAAGATATTGTTAAGCTTGAAGAGGAGATGGAGAAAGCAGATATTGTTATCACCGGAGAGGGAAAAATAGACTTCCAGACAAGGTTTGGCAAGGCACCGTTTGGCGTTGCGCAGGTTGCTGTCAAATATAAAAGGCCGGCTGTCGCTATTGCCGGAACACTGGGCGAACGTTATGAAGAGCTTCTTGCCGATGGTTTTGATATGATAGTACCTGTAGCCGAAGAAACAATGGAGTTAGAAGATTCCATAAGAAAGGCTGATATATTAATACAGGGAGCGGCTGAAAGAATAATGAAGCTGATCCGTCCTGGGAAAAACATGTAATAGTATTTCATATTTTGTCAATCCAGGATATTAAGAATTATGCTTGACGGATAATTCTTTGACCTGTATATTCTTTGTGTTGCCTTTTGATAATCCTGTTTCGTGGCAGTATAAATATCACAAAACTTCTGCGGATTCCTGTCGAATAAAGGAAACCAGCTGCTCTGCACCTGAACCATTATCCTGTGCCCTTTTTTAAATGTATGGTATATGTCAGGCAATTCAAATGCTATTCTTTCAACTTTACCTGATATATGAGGTTCAGGTTTTTCAAAGTTATTTCTGAACTTGCCTCTTAATATCTCCCCACGCACAAGCATCTGGTACCCGGCCATGTCTTTTTCAGCATTTGCAGGCCTCGTATCAACCAGCTCTTCAGGAAAAACATCTATGATCTTTACTATCCAGTCAGCATCACTGCCCGTGGTTGAAATATAAAGTTCAGCCTCCATCGGGCCGGCGACAGTAATATCTTCATCCAGGATATTCGTCTGATAATACAGTACATCCGGCCTTGATGCTGCAAACCTCTGATCCTCGACCATATATTCCTTATTATAGAAAAGCCTTGCACTATGGTATACAGATGTATATGGCACAGGATTATCAGGGTCGCTTATATATTCATCGAACTGAAAACCTGTGGTTTCAGGCATGGTAAATTTCAGTCCGTTCCCCTCATGAAAATAAAGGCTCTCATAATGAGAATCCCGTGGCGGCCATTTATCATAATTTTTCCACTTATTGGTGCCTGTCTCAAATGCCATTACCTCAGGCAAGGCTAATTCTCCTTTACCCTTTAAATAATAATTAAAGAATTTCAGTTCTATTTCCTTCCGGTAATATTCAGAAGTATAATCTTCAAAATCAATATCGCCCAGCTCATTTCCGGGTGTGCGCGCCCAGCCTCCGTGAATCCAGGGGCCGACAATAAATATATTATATATCCCGGGGTTTGCCATTTCAATTGACTGGTAGGTATCGATACTACCTGAAACATCTTCTGCATCGTACCATCCACAGACGGTCATTACAGCACATTTAATATTACGCAGATGCGTTAAAATATTTCTTCTTTGCCAGAATCTGTCATAATCGCCGTGCGTGACTATACTATCCCAGAAGGGCACCTCAGCATTAAAGTACCTGTCATCCATTTCATCAATAGGCCCGGCATTCAGAAAAAAGTTATATGCATCTTTTACCGGGTATTCCTTAGTCGCTGGCCATTGTTGTGTCAGTTCTTTTCTAACCGGTCCAAAGACTTCAAAAAAATTAAATGCCGCCAGCAGTGCAAAAGCGCCGTAATGATGTATGTCGTCACTAATAAACCAGTCCCCGATAGGAGCCTGGGGGCTTGAACACTTAATTGCCGGGTGGGTATTTATTATTCCTGATGATGCGTTGAATCCCGGGTATGATATCCCCCAGAGTCCGACCTTGCCGTTGTTGTTACTTACATTTTTCAGGATCCACTCTACTGTGTCATAGGTGTCGGTGCTGTTATCAACATCTGTGGACCTTCTCTTGTCAGCGATATGCGGTGTCATATTCAGAAAAGTACCTTCTGACATGAACCTGCCGCGTACATCCTGGTATACAAAAATATATTTCTCCTTGGCAAAATAATCTGAAGGTCCCAGTGATTCAGGGAAGTTGCCGGCTCCGTATGGTGCCACACTGTAAGGTGTCCGGTAAAGCATCACCGGGTATTTCACTGATGTATCCTTTGGTACATATACAGCAGTAAAAAGCTTCACCCCGTCGCTCATGGGGATGTTATATTCATACTTGTTATAATGCTCCCCGATCCTGAACTCATCGTTTCGATTAAATTCAGAAGAGCATCCGTTTTGAAATATCCAGGTAGTCAGAAGTAAAATGGCAGGTGTTTTCATATTAATTCCTATTACGCTTATAAATAACAGGATAAAAATAAGAAAAAAAGGACATAAAAGGGACAGCGCCCTTTGACATAAAAGGGCGCTGTCCCTTTTATCAGATTAATTCCTTCTGCCGCCCAGAAGCATTATAAAGTAAAACAGCATGGCAAGTGATGATATGGCTGCAACAAGATAAGTGTATGAGGCCCATTTGAGTGCATCTTTTGCCATATCATGTGTTGAATGACTGGTTATTCCACTATGGCTTAACCAGGCCAGTGCACGCCGGCTTGCATTGATCTCCACAGGCAGTGTTACAAGTGCAAACAGTGAAAAGACGGCGTAACACGCAATAATTATATAAAGGGCTGTTTCAAATGGCAATATTCCGGGCAGGAACAGGAACCCAAAAAACATTATTGCAAAAATGACATTCATAACCTTTGCACTGATGTTCTGCAGAGGGACCAGAGCAGTCCTGAACTGTAAAAATGCATATGCATTTGCATGCTGAACAGCATGTCCGCATTCATGGGCTGCCACGGCGGCAGATGCAATGTTACTGCCGTGATACACGTCAGGGCTGAGGTTTACAGTATGTGTTGCAGGATTATAATGATCAGTCAGCTTGCCCTGAACAGAAGTTACTTTTACATTATGTATCCCGTGATCATAAAGCATTTTTTCGGCAACTTCCCTGCCTGACATCCCGTAGTTAACAGGAATCTTTGAATACTTCCTGAATTTGGATTTCAACCGGCTGCCAACAAATGAACTCGCAATCAGGAATACTATGAAAATCAATAAATAACCAGGATCAAAATACATATCTGAATAGTTTAAAGTTCAATAATAATAACATAAATACAGCTATCAAATTTCTTACCAGACTAATTATTTTTATCCTGAATGCCATAATGACAGGCATTTTTAACTTTATTTAACATCATTAAATGGACAGTCACCTTTTATTTTTAAAAAGGGACAGACACTTTTGCAAAAGTGTCTGTCCCTTTTTCG
>CAZFHF010000217.1:0-5942 GCA_964518655.1 uncultured Bacteroidales bacterium
AACATTGTACTCGCACAAATTTAATTATAAAATTATTTAAATCTTAATTTAATTTAGATTAATTCTTTATTGGGGTCCCAAAACAAATTTTCAAAATCCTCAATCTTATCATCAACAACTGTTACTCCTTCACTTTCAAGCAATTCCTGCATTAAAGACTCATGGCGAAAATGGCGCTTTCCTGTAAGCAACCCGTTTCTGTTAACCACTCTGTGTGCCGGTATATATGCTTCATCAAATCGTGTATTGTTCAATGCCCATCCTACCATTCTTGAAGACTGGGGGGAGCCTATATACCTGGCTATAGCTCCGTAAGTTGTTACTTTCCCAAAGGGTATTCGCCTTGTTAAATCATAAACCCTTTCAAAAAAATTCGCATCATATTTTTTCTTCAGATTCTTCAATAATAGACTTGTTATTTAATTTAAATCTCAGATAATAAATATTTGAACCCTGTTCAAGAAATTGATTTTCATAGTAAGTTTTAATTGACAAAATATCATTAACAAGATTGGAATTATACAAATCGTTAGTAAAATAATCGATCTCAAGATTATTATGTTTCAGGATCTCCAGTGTATAATTATAAAGAAGTTCACTGTCAGTCTTTAAGTGTACAAGGCCATTTTTTTTCAGGATCATCTTATAGGAGTTTAAGAACCTGGATGAAGTGAGCCTTTTCTTCTTCTTTTTAGGCTGGGGATCAGGGAATATCAGCCATATCTCGTTCACTTCTTCAGTATTGAAAAATGAGTTAATCAGTTCGATCCTTGTTCTGAGAAAAACAGCATTGCTTATATTATTTTCAAGTGCCTGTTTTGCTCCTTTCCATATTCGTGCCCCCTTAATGTCAATCCCTATAAAGTTTTTTTCTTTAAATTTCTCAGCCAGCTCAACCGTATATTCTCCTTTACCACAACCTAATTCAAGAATAACAGGATTGTCATTATGAAAATAGCTTTTATTCCACTTTCCTTTAAGCGGGTAATCCTTACTAAAAACATCGTTAAATCGCGGCTGTAAAACATTGCTGAAATTCTCCATTTCTTGAAATTTTTCCAGCTTTCCTTTAGTCATTTTTTGACAGTCCGATTAAAAGATTATGATTAATTAACAGCTTTTTCCACTCTGAGACCGACATCGGTAATATGTGTCAGATTCTTTTCCCACATAGCCTGCTCGATATCAAACATATAAATACCCCTGTACGGAAATTTTATATTTTTAAGGTAGGGAACCTGCAGGCTCCAGACGTTGCCAATACCTTTACCCAGCCATCTGCCCCTGTTATCTGCGAGTGTAATCTCAAAAGTATCTCTTGCAAATTCACCATTAGGTGCATAAGTAGTTATAAACAAAAAAATATTACTGTACGGGTACTGGCTTCTGTTGCGAATATTGATATAGATATTATGTGCATTTACGGTATCGGCAATATTAACATCAAAATGAATAATATTTTTATTATTCCAGGTGTTATTCTGTATTTTGACATAATGATCAAAAACACTGTTTCTGTAGCAGGATAGTATCAACAGGCAATCTATTCCCACCAGTGCATAAATTATAAGGAGTTTATTTTTCATGGGTTATTCTTTCAGCTGGTTTTTTTTATACTATCAGGTTCCTTATGCTTTGTCTTCAAACCTCCTGAGGCTTTCTTCGTCAATACCATCATGATAATCAATTACCGGCGATATTTTTTTATCTTCAAAGTTCTCAAGTTTTTTTACCTTCTCGCCTTTTTTATTTATCTCAATAATCTCTTTTACATTATCTATTGACAGGCATACTGATTCCGAAGCAGATTCCTGATCATAGGAATACCACATCAGTCTGTTAAAGACGTCTGTTTTTTGATGATATGCAGGGCCAATTTCCGTGTTAAGGGGAATTGCTGTATCGGGGAAGTCTTTCTGAGCATCCAGATAAACATCTAATTCATAGTTCAGGCAACATTTCAGCTTACTGCACTGGCCGGCTAATTTCTGGGGATTCAGGGATATCTCCTGATAGCGTGCTGCACTTGTTGTTACTGATACGAAGTTTGTTATATACATTGAACAGCATAACTCCCTGCCGCATGCTCCTATACCTCCTATCCTTCCTGCCTCCTGCCTTGCTCCTATCTGCCGCATCTCAACCCTGACCTTAAATTCGTTTGCCAGGATCTTTATTAACTCCCTGAAATCGACCCTGTCATCTGCAATATAATAGAATATTGCTTTTGTCATGTCCCCCTGATATTCCACATCGCCGATTTTCATTTCAAGCTTAAGGTCTTCAGCAAATTTCCTGGCTTTAAACATCGTTGATTGCTCCAGGCTAATAGCCTTCTTCCATTTATCTATGTCGGCCTGCTTTGCTTTTCTATATATCTTCTTTACTTCATCGTAATCAAGTGCAACTTTATTTAGCTTAAGTTTCATTAAGACTATTGCCCCGGTCATTGATACAATGCCTATATCATGTCCCGGTGAAGCCTCAACAGCAACAATATCTCCCTTTTCAAGCCTTAAATCATTAACATTTCGAAATACTCCCTTACGGGTATTCTTAAATCTTACTTCTACAAGGTCAGTATTATGGTATTCGGCCGGTATATCCCCCATCCAGTTAAAAGCATCAAGCTTATTACAGCCGGAATTGGTACAATCAACAGCAGCATCAGTATCCAACGACAAATTTTTACAGCCTCTCCCATAAAAATTACAGATGTCCATCTTTTATCAGATTAAAACTTTAAAGTTATAAAAGTAATTAGCAAAAATAACTAATTCCCTGGTTTAAAAAATTTCATCAGCTTCAGTGATAAGTCAAGAAAAACAATCCTGCTATAGGCGTTACGTTCAATATCATTGTATGCCATATTAATCTCCCGTGCTATATTATCAACATTTGAATCGTTAATAAAAGGGTGGAACTTTTGTGAAAAAACATTTTCTTTTTCAGTTAGATGCACCATTTTATCCTGATGTAAACTGAAAAGAAAGTTATTTCTAATCATTCTTAAAGAATACTCCAGAAAATTCTTCTGCCGTTCACGGCCTAAATTAATTATATCTTCGATCCATTTATTAATCTCCGGTATACTTTTACTATAGCACAGACGCATGAACTGTACAAATCTTTCCAGGTTGTCAGAATACACCTCATTTGTTAAAATTGACTCCATCGCTTCCAGGTAGTTGCCATTTGCCAGATTTACAATTTCCTTTACTTTCTTTTCATCAAGACCTGATCTTTCTTTTATTGCTATTTTCAAATCATCATCTGCTATTTTCGGGATCTTAATTATCTGCAATCTTGAAATGATTGTCGGGATTATCTGATCAGGGGCATCTGTGACCAGCAAAAACAAGGTTTTATCCGGAGGCTCCTCAATAAGTTTTAAGAGCTTGTTCGCTGCAGTTTTGTTCATTTTCTCAGGATGCCAGATTATCATGATCTTATAATCTGACTCGAATGATTTCATACTCAGCTTGCGAATTATTGCTTCACTTTCACTTTTACTAATAAGCCCCTGTTTATTCTCAATACCTATTATATCATACCAGTTATTCAGGCTTATATAAGGATTCCCGGGTATTATTTCACGCCATTTATCTATGAAATCATCACTTACAGGCTTTTCTATATTTTTTACAGTATTTACAGGAAAAGCAAAATGAAGATCAGGATGTATTAATTTCTGATACTTCAGGCATCCCGGACATGCACCGCATGAGTCGCCATCCTTCTTATCCGTGCAACAAATATATTGGGCAAAAGCAACAGCAAGTGCCAGGTTTCCTGATCCCTGCGGTCCTGTTAATAACAGGGCATGACCTACCCTGTCTTCATTAACAGTTTTTATAAGTTTATTCTTGATTTTATTTTGTCCGATTACATCCTTAAAAAGCATTGGGATTGTTTTCTTTAATATAACTGCAAGCAGTATTCTGTAAGTAATAATTGCGCAATGTTAATAATCATATATAGGACTTATTGTAACGGATAAAGCTGAAGGGTCAGCATAATAAGGCCAGGATGCGATAATGATATCTGCTCCTGATCTTGCATATTCTCTGACATTATCAATAGTTATGCCACCTGATACTGCCAGTCTGATATTTTTATTTATCTTGTTTATTTCGGCCTTTAAATTGCTGATATCCTTAACATCGAATCTGTTTAATATAATAACATCAATATTTGCCTTTGCAACTTTCAGGGCGTCCTCTGCATTTTTTATCTCAATGGTAATTGCTTTATCAGCAATAAGATTCTTTTGTTCTTTAAGTTTGGCTTCAATATTACTCAAATCTCCAAGGAAGCTGTAATGATTATCAAAAATCAATATAGATTCTGAGAGTCCTAACCGGTGAATACTTGCTCCCCCTGCCATCACTGCCTTTGCTGCAATTTTTTTTGTATAGGGAATTGTCTGGCGGGTTGTTGATATCTGAATTGTTGAATTGCTTTCCTTTGCTGCTTCAACAAGCGCCCGCGTGCGCGTTGCAATGCCCGATGCAAATCCGAGGATATTCTCACATGTTCTCCATACTGCATGGATATTTTTTGACAACCCTTCACCTTCGAGGAATTTTACTCCCTTCTCGATATATTCACCGCTGGGAGTGAACAATGTCGGATTAATAGCTAATTTTGAAAATATTTTTAACACCTCTTCAGTACAGCATACAACGGTATTTTCTCTTGTAGTAATTTGTATTTTGGCCGGTTTATTCTCCAGCTTTAATATTGATGTTGTTATATCAAAATACGGAACATCCTCAATCAGTAATTCATCTATTTCTTTATCAGTAAAATAAATCATAATTTCTGTTTATTATAAGTTGTTTTTTTGCTTTGGAAATTTACTAAAATTTTATTTTTAGATAAGCATATTGTTAGTTTAATAGTAAAATTACTGCATATTAATATTACAACACAAATATTTCCCATTAAATAAATATCTTTGTGCCCGTCAATCGTGAAAATCACAATGCATGGAAAATATCAGGAACTTTTGTATCATCGCTCACATAGACCATGGTAAGAGTACTTTGGCTGACAGGCTGTTATTAAAGACAAATACTCTTGCAGAGAGGGATTTTAAAGATCAGGTGCTTGACAGCATGGATCTCGAGCGTGAAAGAGGGATCACAATAAAAAGCCATGCTATACAGATGGAATATGATTACAACGGAAAAAAGTATTATTTAAATCTTATAGACACCCCGGGGCATGTCGATTTCTCGTATGAAGTATCAAGGTCAATTGCAGCATGTGAAGGAGCCCTTCTGGTAATTGACGCCACCCAGGGCATCCAGGCCCAGACAATATCAAATCTTTACCTTGCCCTTGAGCACGATCTTGAAGTTATACCTGTCCTTAACAAGATGGACCTGCCAAACGCAATGCCGCATGAAGTTAAGGATCAGATTGTTGATTTGCTGGGATGTGACCGGAATACTATAATTGAAGCCAGCGGCAAAACAGGCCTTGGTGTTGACAGGATCCTTGAAAGTATTGTAACTCTTGTTCCTCCTCCTGAAGGAGAACCTGAAGCACCGCTGCAGGCCCTGATATTTGATTCCGTGTTTAACAACTTCAGGGGAATATATGTATATATGAAAGTTATAAACGGTGAGATACGTAAGGGTGATCATGTTAAGTTTGTTGCTACAGAAAAAAAATATAATGCTGACGAGATAGGCATATTAAAGTTAAAAACAGAACCAAAACAAATTTTAAAAACCGGGGATGTGGGATATATTATCTCCGGCATAAAAACCTCCAGGGAAGTAAAGGTTGGAGATACGATAACTCATGTTGACAATCCGTGTGACAAGGCAATTTCAGGATTTGAAGATGTCAAGCCAATGGTGTTTGCAGGTGTTTATCCTGTTGATGCAGATGAATATGAAGAATTACGTACGTCTTTGGACAAGCTGCAT
>CAZFHF010000218.1:0-5437 GCA_964518655.1 uncultured Bacteroidales bacterium
ATGAACTGGAAAAGAAGGATATTAAATTTGTAAAATTGTATGATGACTTCATGAATTCGGAGGAAGTGTTATATTATGGTACTGACAGTCACTGGAAAAAAACAGGAATGGATATGACTGTTAATAAGATCATTGATTTCTTGAAAAATGATTCAACCTTAAGTAATTATATAAAGTAGCTTTGTATATTATTCATAAAATAAAAATATTATGAAAACAGTAATTCTGGCAGGTGGTTTTGGTACTCGCATCAGCGAAGAAAGCGGTGTAAGGCCCAAACCCATGGTATTTGTAGGTAATAAGCCTATTCTCTGGCATATAATGAAAATATACTCACATTACGGAATTAACGAATTTGTAATATGCCTGGGATATAAAGGGTATATGATAAAAGAGTATTTTGCAAATTATTTTCTCCATGAGTCAGATGTTACTTTTAATATGGAAACAAATGAGATGGAAGTGCTTCGTAAAAAAGCAGAACCATGGAAAGTAACTCTTGTTGATACAGGCATCAATTCAATGACTGGCGGCAGGATAAAAAAGATAAAGGAATATGTGTCGGACGGCACCTTCTGCATGACTTATGGTGACGGAGTAAGCGATATTAATATCCCCGACCTTATTAAATTTCATAAAAGTGAAAAATCCCTGGCCACATTAACCGCAGTTAAGGAGCCCGGAAGATTCGGCGTTTTCAGCCTGAATGAAGGAGTTAATAAGATTTCAAACTTCAGGGAAAAACCTAATATTAAATCAGATAAAAGTGCATGGATAAATGGCGGATTCTTTGTCCTGGAACCGGAAGCTATTGATTATATTGAATCAGAAACTACTGTGTGGGAAAAAGAACCATTGATGCAAATTGCCAATGAAGGTAAATTATCGGCATACAGGCATACCGGATTCTGGCAATCAATGGATACATTAAGGGACAAGAATGTACTTGAAGCATTGTGGAATACAGATAATCCGCCATGGAAAATATGGGATGATAATAATTAATAATATTAATCAATAAAAACTTAGACTATAAATGAAAATTTTAATAACAGGAAACCTCGGATATGTAGGTTCAGAACTGGTGAAAATATTACGTAAAAAATATCCTGATGCTGAACTGATAGGATATGATCTAGGATTTTTTGCTAAACAACTGACAAATACAGTATTTGCCCCTGAAATATACATTGACCGGCAGATATATGGTGATGTCAGAAATTTTCCTGAAGAATTACTCGAAGGAGTTGACACAGTGGTGCAACTTGCTGCAATCTCCAATGATCCTATCGGTAATAAGTTTGAACAGGTTACACTTGATGTAAATTATAAATCTGTTATAGATATCGCACAAAAGGCAAAAAGAAAGGGAGTAAAAAACATTGTCTTTGCTTCCAGTTGCAGTGTTTATGGATTTGCAGAAGAAGATGCACGTACTGAAACATCAGAGGTAAATCCATTAACAGCATATGCAAAGTCTAAAGTCTTGGCTGAAAGAGATCTGGAAAAGCTTGCTGATGATAATTTTAAAATCACTTGTCTGAGATTCGCTACTGCATGTGGTATGAGTGACAGATTACGCCTGGACCTGGTACTTAACGATTTTGTTGCAGGTGCCGTATCATCCAAAGAAATAACAATATTAAGCGACGGCACTCCATGGAGGCCTCTGATAAATGTCAGGGATATGTCACGTGCCATTATCTGGGCTCACGAAAGAAAACCTTCCAACGGTGGCAATTTCCTGACGGTTAATACAGGCAGTAACGAATGGAATTACCAGGTGAAAGAACTTGCACTTGAGATAAACAATATTTTACCTGACATAGATGTGTCAATAAACAAGGATGCACAGCCTGATAAAAGATCATACAAGGTTAGTTTTGATAAATTTAAATCACTGGCTCCTGATAATCAGCCCGAATATAACCTGAAAAGTACAATTTCTGACCTGCTTGACGGACTGTCAGATATCAGCTTTAATGATAAAAACTTCAGGCAGTCCAGGCTGATGAGGTTATTTGTAGTAAATGAACTGGTCGAAAACGGTATTTTAGATAATAGTCTAAGGCTTATTAAATGAAATATATCGAGACACCTCTTGCCGGAGCATATATTATAGAGCTGGAACCATTTCAGGATGACAGGGGATTATTTGCCAGGACGTATTGTAAAAGAGAATTCATAAAAATCGGGCACAACAAGGAATTTGTTCAGTTCAACCATTCGGCAAACATAAAGAAGGGTACTATACGAGGTATGCACTACCAGGTCCCTCCGAGTGCTGAAATAAAATTAATCAGATGCATCAGGGGCAGTGTATATGACGTTATAATAGATGTCCGGCACGGATCTTCGACCTTTTTAAAATACTTTGGTGTTGAGCTTAGTGAAGAGAATATGAAAATGATCTATATTCATGAAGGCTTTGCTCACGGATTTCAGACACTTGAGGATAATACAAAGATGATATATCATCATACTCAATATTACACTCCGGAGAATGAACGGGCTTTAAGATTTAACGATCCCCTGATTAATATCAGCTGGCCGCTGGACCCGGTAAACCTTACTGAAAAAGATAAAACTCATCCATTAATTGATAATAATTTTAAAGGAATAGAAATATGAAATGCAGACATTGTAATACAGAATTAAAACATGTATTTGTTGACCTGGTTAACTGTCCTCCTTCCAATGATATGCTCAAAGAAGAACAGTTAAACGAACCCGAACCATTTTATCCGCTAAAAATATTCACATGCCATAATTGTTTTCTTGTTCAGGTTGACGAGATGAAGAAGGCAGATAAAATATTCGATAGTGAATATACATACTTCTCATCTTATTCAACAAGCTGGCTGGCCCATGCTAAAAAATATGTGGATATGATGATGGACAGGTTCGGTTTTAACGAAAGCTCCCGGGTTATTGAAATAGCATCAAATGACGGTTACCTGTTACAGTATTTTAAAGAATACGGCGTGCCCGTGCTGGGTGTTGATCCAACAGCAAATACAGCAGCAGTAGCTATTGAAAAAGGGATAGACACGATTATTGATTTCTTTGGTGCTGATTTCGCTAAAGAAAAGCTGGTAAAAAAAGGTATAAAAGCAGATCTTATCCTTGGTAATAATGTTCTGGCTCATGTACCTGACATCAATGACTTTGTTAAAGGAATGAAGACAGCCCTTAAAGATACCGGGGTAGTTACTATGGAGTTTCCGCACCTGATGAAGCTTGTTGAGGAATGCCAGTTTGATACGATTTATCACGAGCACTTCTCATATCTGTCATTTACAGTGGTTAAAAGGATTTTTGAACACCAGGGACTGGAAATGTTTGACGTGGAAGAACTACCTACACATGGAGGTTCATTAAGAATATTTGCCAAAAATAAAGAAGATAAGACAAAAGAGATTTCCGGCAGAGTGACAGATCTGCTTGCCCGTGAAGAAAAGGCTCAGATGAAATCAATGGAATATTATAACAATTTCCAGGAAAGGGTAGATAAAATAAAATATGATGTATGGGAATTTCTGATCAAAGTTAAAAAAGAAGGCAGGAAAGTGATTGGTTATGGTGCTGCAGCCAAAGGTAATACGCTGCTGAATTATTGCGGAGTTAAAGGTAATGACCTGATACAGTTTGCCGTTGACGCATCACCTCATAAACAAAATAAATATCTTCCCGCCAGTCATATTCCTGTAAAAGACCTTGACAGTATAGCCAGGTATAAACCTGATTATGTAATTATTCTCCCCTGGAACCTGAGGAATGAAATTAGTGAACAATTGAAATATATCAGGGACTGGGGTGGAAAATTTGTAACTTTCATACCTGAAATAAATGTCTTTTAATTAATGTTGAAGCTGGATAATATTATAAAAGATATAAAAAACAAAGGTTCCGAAATGTATGATCTCATTTCGGAACTTTATCCGTTCTGCAGAAGCATTACAGGAGATGGTGTAAGGCAAACCCTTGGATCGGTGCAAAAACATATACCTCTGAAAATTCATGAAGTGCCCACCGGCACAAAAGCATTTGACTGGGAAGTACCACGGGAATGGAATATAAGAGATGCCTGGATTAAAAACTCAAAGGGAGAAAAAATTGTTGATTTTAATAAATCAAACCTCCATGTTCTTAATTATAGTGTCCCTGTAAATAAAAAGGTTAACCTTGAAGAGCTGAAAAAGCATGTTTTTACCTTGCCTGACAAACCGGATCTGATACCTTACAGGACATCATACTACCAGGAAAACTGGGGTTTTTGCATGTCCCATAATCAGCTTAAAACACTTAAAGAGGACAATTATGAAGTCTTTATTGATTCAGATCTGTCGAACGGAAACATGACTTACGGAGAATATTTTATAAAAGGCAGGAGAAATGACGAGGTGTTAATCTCAACCCATGTATGCCACCCCTCATTGTGCAATGATAACCTGTCAGGTATTGCATTATCTGTCTTTCTTTCAAAAATTCTGGGCAGCCAGGAACTTAAATACTCATACAGGTTCCTGTTTGTTCCCGGCACAATTGGTTCAATAGTATGGTTAAGTAAAAATGAAGATAATGTCCACAGGATAAAACATGGGCTGGTAGCAACATTATTAGGCGATGATTCTGATTTTACTTATAAAAGAAGCAGAAGAGGTAATGCTGATATCGATTTAGCTGTTGAACATTACCTGCAATATTCCGGCAAGCCCCATAAAATAATTGACTTCATTCCTTATGGATATGACGAAAGGCAATACTGCAGCCCGGGTTTTAATTTGCCTGTAGGATGTTTAACCCGGAAGCCGCATGGTGAATTTCCCGAATACCATACATCAGCAGATAACCTTGATTTTGTAAAACCGGAAAAACTTGCGGAATCCCTTGAAGTTTATCTCGAAATAATATATATCCTTGAAAATAACCTGACCTATACAAATCTGAATCCAAAATGCGAGCCTCTTCTCGGTAAAAGAGGATTATATGACAGGATCGGTGGATCAAATGAAACACAGATACTGCAAATGGCAGCACTATGGATCTTAAATATGTCGGATGGTAGCAATAGCCTGCTTGATATAGCAATGAAATCAGGTATCAGTTTCAGAATAATTAAAAAATCAGCCGATGCTTTAATCGGGTGCGATCTGCTGAAAGAAAATCCTGAACACTAATGCCTTACAAAACATTTAATAATAAATCTAATATTTAATAATTTACCTGGGATGAAATATGATATAACAATTATTGGTGGCGGGATTGTCGGACTTGCAACAGCCTTAAAACTTAAAGAACTTAACAGGGATCTGAAAATAGCATTACTGGAAAAGGAAAGCTCACTCTCACAACATCAAACCGGGAATAACAGCGGGGTTATACACGCAGGGGTATATTATAAACCGGGCAGTTTGAAAGCCATAAATTGCAGAAG
>CAZFHF010000218.1:5447-5924 GCA_964518655.1 uncultured Bacteroidales bacterium
CTAATCGTTGCCACAAAGAAAGAAGAGCTGCCCAGGTTAGATGATCTGTATGAAAGAGCAATGAAAAACGGGCTTGAAAAAGTAAAAAAGATTAAAGGTGAACAGATCAAGGAATATGAACCTTATGCCACAGGACTTGCTGCTATCGCTGTCCCATATACAGGTATAACTGACTTCCTGGAGGTAAGCAACAGTTACGCTCGGGTATTTACTGACAGCTATGGAGGTGAGGTTCATCTCAACAATAAAGTTACAGAAATTAAAAATCTTGGTAATTATTCCGAAGTCATAACCAGCAACGGAAATTTTCAAACCAGGCTGGTGGTAAATACTGCCGGTTTATATTCTGATAAAATCGCACGTATAAACAGAAAGGATATACAGGTGCAAATTATACCTTTCAGGGGTGAGTACTCCGAGCTGAAAAAAGATAAAGGATATCTGGTAAAAAATCTTATTTATCCTGTTCCTGATCCT
>CAZFHF010000219.1:0-3037 GCA_964518655.1 uncultured Bacteroidales bacterium
CCGGATCATCAAAAGACTTACAGAAAACCAGCAAGGAAAATATTCTTCAGAACATTATCAGAGAATTCAAGTAGTATTTTTTATGCTTTACGGTTTAGTACCTGTTCAGGAATATTATTTTTCAATAGTATTGAAAGGTGCTAGACCGTATATTTTTCAGGGATTTTAAAAATGAACATCCTTTCCGGGTTAACTGGAGAATAATCATTTTAGTACTCGATTTATTATCATGTCAGGTTTGCACGATTAATTTAAAAAACCTGGAATTATTGATTTTCTTTTATACCATATTTATTACTAAATATATTTATATCAAAGAAGAATTAATAAAATTCAACATTTAGCACTCTTTATTTGTTACTTTATATATGTTAATTTTTTAAGAAGGTCTTTGCCACACCGTGAATTTACATTAAATTTGAACCCGGAAAGGAAAATATATTATTAGATATTGTAATTAGTTATTAATCAGTATTTTAAACGAATAGAGGTTTAGTTAAAATGAAGCGAGTTTTCTTATTTATCATTCTAGTTATTATTGCCATATATAGCAATTCACAGGATCCGGACTATTCCGCAAAATTGCTTCAGAAGTATAAGGATATGATGGAGTATTCATCTTCAAAGGATGCTACATTTCATGATAAATTGTGGCTGACACCATTTTTACTTGAGGCGGAAAGAAACCTTGACAGACTGACAAATGACCTGGCACTGTTAATTGAAGAATACATTAAAAAGGCAGGCGGTTTTTTTACAGGTGATGAAAATATTACTTATTATAAGAATTTCGCATTTCACTATACGATCAACAGTGAGGAGGAAGAAAATGTCTCTCCTGTGGATAATAACGGGAATAATATTCCTGATTATATTGATACAATGATGTATATCTTCGGTAATGAGGTAATTACCTTGCTCCATGACGAACTAGGATATATAATACCTCCGGGGGATTCCAATGATCTGTATCATATCTATGTAAGCGGTGCGAATATGGGTGGCGGCACACTGGGTTTTACAAGAGTGACTTATGAAGATTATGTAGGCGATAATCCCAATTCACCGGATGTTATTGAGGAAAATGCTTACAGAAGCACCATTTATTTAAGAAACACATACGATAATTACGATGAACCACTGGAGTACCTAAGAAATACGGCAGTTCATGAGTATATGCATGCGATACAGTTCGGATATAACCGTGATATGGAGACCTGGTTTATGGAAATGTGCGCCACTTACATTGAATCTGTCGCCTATCCTGACGATAAAACTTATTACGATTACCTGGATCACTTCTTCAGTTATCCCGACATTGCTTTGAATATTGAAGACAATGAACTGTTAGCACCAAAACATGCCAGGGGGCACTGGTACAGCACATGGATCTTTGCAAAGTTCCTTACCGAACATACAAATGATACTATAATAAAGGATTTGTATGTACAAAGTAATGATTCATCAATGATTGGTGTTATTGATACTGTATTGAGAACCAGGTGGCAAAGCAATCTGCGTGAAATATTCAGGCAGTTTATTATTGCCAACCGGTTTATGACTTCAGATACTGCATTTTCCCCTTATACATATTTGAATGCGGAATCTTACGATGAATATATGATGTTGCACGGGGGATACAAGTATGAAAAGGACCTGTATTTTACAGGCACTCCGGTATCATTCAATTCAGGAATATGGGGGAACCTTCGCTTAATGAGGATAAGTGCTGATTATTTTACAATCGATACGGACCAGCCATTTTTAATTACCATGGAATGCCTGCTTTCTTATGATGAACTGGACATAGTATTATTGAAGATAAATAATAACAATAACACCCTGGAAATAGAAAATTCACAGCTAATAAGCGGCAACCCCACTATTGAGATTACAAATCCTGAAGATTATACAGATTATATTCTGGCTTTAATCAGGGAGGATTTTGATGAACGTGCGGTATTTTCAGCTTATTATGATATTGACATAACTCAGCCGCAACCGCAGGCTGCTGCTCCTTTGATCCCGGGCAATAGTTCAAAGGTATTTCCCAATCCGGCGGATGACTTTGTTGTGATAGACCTGGATGCAAAAGATATTGAAGAATATGAAATAGAGATCTATGACGTATTCGGTAGGTTGATCTTCAAAGAACACAGCACAAATCTTAATGACAGGTTAATAAATACTTCAACCCTGCCTGAAGGTGTGTATATAATAAATATAAGAAAAGGGAATGATCTATTGATGAATAGAACATTTTTTATAACGCATTAGTTATAAGCATCTTACCAGAGAGAAAAGCACAATAAAAACACTTCACAGATAATAAGCGGGGAAAATAATAGTTGCTGCAGATTTATATCCTAAAATAAGGATAATCGATACCCAGCATAAATCGCATTAATTTAATATACCTTTCAACCAGATTTGTGATCAGGAAGTTTTCCCTCACGTGCTCAATAGCTTGTATTCCTAATTTGTCATGTTCTTCCTTATTCAGTAAAATATGTTTTGCAAAGGTTACAATATTTTCTATATCAAAAGGCTCAACCAGGTATCCTGTCTTTGCCGGAATAACCTGTAAGACTATACCACCAACATTACTGCCTATTACGGGTGTTCCCTGCCATAGAGCTTCCGTAACTACCAGTCCGAATCCTTCCTTTGTGGAAATATGAATAAATAATTTTGCCAGTTTCATCAAAGCACCAATGCTTTCATCATTATTATAAATATTAAGAAGCGGATAAATATCTTTATCGCCGTCTATTTCCTTTATGATCTGTCTATAAATTTCTTCGCCTTCAGGATCGTCACTGGCTGAGTTCCCAACAATAATAAGCTGGGGATTAAGATTTTGAACAGATTTGTCTTTTTTAAGCTTTTTAAATGACTGTACAATTGTTTTCTGGTTTTTGTGTACATCATAACGGGATACTGCCAGGACTATAGGCCGTTCAGGATCAATGCTATATTCTTTGAATAAGTCATTAAGAGTATCCTTTGCATCGTTTAATGACCTTTGTTTGTTTTT
>CAZFHF010000219.1:3047-5831 GCA_964518655.1 uncultured Bacteroidales bacterium
GTCAGGGGATCAATAGCAGGTGCTATCTGATAAACAGGTTTTTTGATCCCATCCTTAACAAACTCCTTCATAGAGAATACTACGCTATCGTAATTATTTATGTAAGGCAGGAGAAAGTTCCAGATCATTTCATTGGCCTCTGAAGTATCAATATGGCAGCGCCATACCATTTTACTTTCATATTTGCCGTGAACAATTGAAGCACAGGGCTGGGGATCATGTACTACTGTGAAATCCTCTTTTATTACTTTATTTTTAAAGTTAGCCCTATTTGTTTTTATATAGGTCTCAAATAAATCATCAAGCGTAAATTCCTGGTCAACACCCTGGATAATATTATGAAACCTTTTGGTTATGGAGTAGAAATCATTTTTTCCCTCAATACAATACCATTTTGTATCTATACCCAGTCCTTTGGCGATCGGCACAACGCTTTTGAGCATTTCTGCCACCCCGCCTCCGCTGAATGTGGAATTTACATGTGCCCATTTTTTATCCACGAGCACCTCAGCCATCTTCTTTAGTTTTTCAACTTTTTGCTTGCCTATAATTTTGGTATATGCTTCTGTTTCAATAAATCCCAGAGCTTCGTTTTTCTCAAGAAATCTTGTACTTTCACTGTTGAACATGATAAATATTTTTATATAATTTACTAATTTTTCTAATATACAGCAAAATATATATTTTTTGTTTTCCGGAAATGATAATAGGTAAGACTTTTGTGAGTATTATTAGCAGTATTAAGTAAAATATCTTTTATAGTTTTATAAATGTTACTAATGATACAACATAATCATTTTCATCTGACATTTTCAGTAAATATATTCCTTTCGATAAGGATGAGATATCCAGCTCATGGTTTTGACCAATCCAATTTATTATTTGTATATTATCTCCCGTAGCATTATATATCCTGAGTTTATAATTATCAACAGGAATATTACGCGGTTCAATAAACAACCTGTTACTGCAGGGAACCGGATAGATTTCTATTCCTTGCGTATTTCTGTTTTTAATTGAGGTAATCTGGTCAACAATTTTCAGGTCGAATACCTGCCACGTATCATTAAAACAAGGGTCATCGGTCATGTATGCCCTGATAGTTATTTCACATGTTCCTTTGTCACATGCTGAAGGTGTACCTGATAATACTGCTGTTCCGGAACCTATATTTTCCAGGCTTAACCAGGATGGCAGATTGTTGCTCTCGAACAGGATCTCCATACCAGGATCAGAAAATGAAGCCCATATATTATATTCATAATAAGAATTAATATATGCTGTATCTATTGGCTGTGTATTAATCGATATTCCACAGCTTGAGCAAATTAAAAAAATATTAAACAGCTGGTAAGTAGTGTCAATTTCGTCAGTAATGCCGATAACAACTTTTGCAGTGTCGAAGAATTCTGTGGGTGAGCCAATTAAATATGCAGTATCCTTTTTTGCATACTGATTGTAGATTGACAACCACTCAGGGAGATCTGTCTCAAGAAATACTATACTGTCACCGTCGGCATCTGTAGCAGTAATCTGGTAAATATACGGCTGGCCCTCGAAAATCAGTGTATCAGGAACAGAAGTAAATTGAGGAGGATTATTTTGTCCTGACAGGTTAAGGCTGAAAATAAATGCAAATATTAAAATATGCTTTGCTTTCATAGTCATTTATATTCATATGAAAAACAAAAGGTTACATTTTTAACCGTATAATTCCAAAATTAGTTGGAAAGTAATCCTTTTTAAAGAAAAAAATAAGTTATTCAAGGATGCTAATTACTTATGGAATTACTTAATCAGCTTTTTCTCAAGCTCTTCAAGTGTAATGTTCTTTGTCTCGGGCATAAGCTTAAAAACAAACAATAATTGAAGCAGCATCATAACAGCAAAGAATAAAAATATTGGAGCACCTCCGATCAAATTCACAAAATAAGGAAATACATTTGCAATGACAGCAGCAAGGATCCAGTGGGTAAAGCACCCTGCAGACTGGCCCGAAGCCCTTACCTGGTTTGGAAAAATTTCTGAGATAAAGACCCAGATAACAGCACCCTGGGAAATTGCGAAAAATGCTATATAAAGGAACAGGAATATTTCCACTCCGGCAAAAATACCTGTATGGAATGCCCTTGCAACCAAAAGCAGGTTTATAATCAGTCCGAATGAACCTATAAGCATCAGTGTTTTTCTTCCAACCCTGTCGATCAGAAATATTCCTATAACAGTAAAAATCATATTTATTAATCCTATTCCGGCTGTTGACAGGAAGGCTGTGCTTGTCTCAAGCCCTGTCATTTTAAATATCCGCGGTGCATAATAAATTATAGCATTTATACCTGCGAACTGGTTAAAAAAAGCGAACAGTAATGCCAGTATTAGTGTAAATCTGAATTTCTTTGACATCAGAGCTTCCTGTTTCCCTGATTTTTCAACTAAGATAGAATTTTTAATAGCTGAAATCGAATTTTTTATTTCACTTTCATTAAGGTTTAAACCGGCAAAAACGGATTCTGCCTGTTTAACATCATTTTTCTTGACTATCAGCCAGCGCGGACTTTCACTGATAAACATTACGGAAAAGCTGAAGATCATAGCAGGAAATGCTTCAATGCCTAACATCCACCGCCATGCATGTTCCCCCAAACCCTGTATTAAATAATTGGATACATATGCAATTAAAATTCCTGTAACGACATTTAGCTGAAATAGTGCAACAAGTTTTCCTCGTGATGAAGCGGGAGCAATTTCAGAAATATACATAGGAGCAGCGACTGATGATGCACC
>CAZFHF010000220.1:0-5825 GCA_964518655.1 uncultured Bacteroidales bacterium
AAATGAACCTTCCAGCTCAGATCCTGTCTGCTCAATGTCAAGATAGAAAGGAAATATTGATGTTTCCATATTAAATGTACCCTCCCATTCGCCGGATAAGCTTGGTAGTACATCAAGATCCTTACTGAGAGTGGTTGTCCCGTCACCATTTGTTGCACTTAAAGTAACGGAATAAGTACCGGCCTCATCATATGTATGTTTCGGATTGGTAGAGGTCGAAGATTCTCCATCGCCAAAATCCCAGGAATAAGATACAGCATTCTGTGAGCAGTTTTCAAAAGTAATCTTTTCACCTACCCTTGCATCGTCTCCATTATCAATAGATTCCGAAACAAAGTCAAAACAGGCAACAGGTTTGTTTTCGTCTTTCTTGCAATTAACCATCAGGACAGCAATTACACAGACCATTAATACTTTTGTGAGAGTTTTCATAATTTTATTTTTATTAGGGTTATTTGTGATATAAAGATGCAAATATAAAGATATATACTATATCAGCAAAATATTTAACTGTAAATGCCGCTAAGTAGCTGTATACTTTTAATTTAGCATATATACTCCCAGGTATTTGCTTTTTTGCTGAAGAACAATTCTTCATTTTATTTGTTAGAAGTATATTAAACAACTTTTATGAACCGTTTGATTTTAAATACAGCTGTCTCAATTATCCTGTTACTTGCAACAACTGGATATACCATATTTAAACATTACTGCGATGACAGACTTGTTTCTGTATCAATTAACTCAGAGACAGTTCCTTGCTGTGATATGGAAGGGGGATGCTGTACTACTGAATCAAAGCATTTTCAGCTGGAAGATGATTATATATCAACAATAATTGATTTTAATTTCACTGATAATATCATCATTGACCTGAATCTGTTAAATTGTGCTGCAGATAATATAAAAAACCCGAAAAATACAGACTATAAGCAAATTCTGGTCACTGAATCTCCCCCACCTTTAAAAGCAAATGCATTACTATCCCAATATCAGACATTCCTCTTATAAAAATAATTTGGTGAAAAACTAAAAGGATAATTTCTTTTAAGTTATTGTAATTCAATTTTATAACTTTATATATTAATAATGTATCATCAAATTATCAGATTATGTTTTACAAAATCATAAGATTTTTCCTGGAGAATAAACTAATAACATTCCTGGTGCTTGCTGTATTTTTTATCTGGGGTATTGTTTCGTCGCCGTTTAGTTGGGATACCGGATTTCTGCCATCAGACCCGGTTCCGGTCGATGCCATTTCTGATATTGGCGAAAACCAGCAAATAGTATACACAGAATGGGCCGGACGTTCACCTCAGGATATTGAAGATCAGATCTCTTATCCGCTGACAACAGCATTCCTGGGTATTCCCGGTGTAAAGACTATACGTACAAGTTCAATATTCGGACTATCAAGCATATATATCATTTTTGAAGAAGGTATTGAATTTTACTGGAGCAGGACAAGAATTCTCGAGAAGCTCAACTCCCTGCCTCCCGGAACATTACCGGAAGGTGTAATTCCATCCCTGGGTCCGGATGCAACAGCTTTAGGACAAATCTACTGGTATACCCTTGAAGGAAGGGATAAAAAAGGAAATCCGAATGGCGGTTGGGATCCTCACGAGCTAAGAACCATCCAGGATTTTTATGTGAAATATTTTCTTACCTCAGTAAAAGGAGTTACTGAAGTCGCTTCCATTGGAGGATTTGTGAAAGAATATCAGATTGATATTGATCCCAATGCTATGAAGGCCCAAAAAGTAACAGTCTCTCAAATTATGGAGGCCGTAAAGAATAGCAACCTTGACATCGGAGCCAGGACAATAGAATATAACCGTGCTGAATACATTATCAGGGCCTTAGGGTATATTAAAAATCCTGAAGACCTTGAAAAAAGTGTAATTACTACAAGAGAAAATGTACCTGTAAGATTAAAGGATGTTGCCCGCATAGGCTATGGCCCTGCGACCAGGCGTGGAGGCCTTGACAAAGGAGGTGCCGAAGCTGTTGGGGGTGTTGTGGTTGCAAGATACGGTGCTAATCCGTTAGAAGTTATTAATAACGTAAAAGAAAAAATCGAAGAGATATCCCCGGGATTGCCTTCAAAAATTCTGGATGATGGCAGTGTATCAAAAGTGACTGTTGTTCCTTTTTATGATCGTACAGGCCTTATTAAAGAAACACTTGGAACACTTGAACAGGCATTAACACTTGAGGTACTAATCAGTATCATTGTTGTAATAATACTGATGTTAAACCTGAGGGCTTCCTTCCTTATTTCAAGTCTGCTGCCAATTGGTGTGCTCATGACATTTATTCTCATGCGCAGATTTGGAGTTGATGCAAATATTGTAGCTTTATCAGGCATAGCAATAGCTATAGGTGTGATGGTCGATGTCGGAGTGGTTTTTACCGAAAATATCATAAGACATCTTGGATTACCGGAGAATATGGGAGTCAAAGGCAGGAAGCTTTTGAATACAATCTATAATGCAACTGTTGAGGTAGCTCCGGCGGTAATAACTGCCCTTACTACAACAATAGTCAGCTTTCTTCCGGTTCTTGCATTGCAGGCAGCTGAAGGAAAATTGTTTAAGCCGCTGGCATTTACCAAAACATTTGCCATGCTTTCTGCATTGATAATCGGACTGGTTATCATTCCCGCGCTCGCCCATATAATTTTCTCAATAAGAATTGACAAATTTAAATTGCATAAGGTATGGAGCACAATTCTAATTATTGCCGGACTAATATTTGTAATATTTTTCAAATTAATTATTGCTGCTGCAATTATTGGTATTGGAATTAATAATTTGCTGGAATATAAATGGAGCGAAAACAGAAAGCATTTTGTTAATTATATAAATATAGGTATTACTCTTTTGGTTGTCCTGTATTTTCTAAGCAAAGCATGGATGCCGCTTGGTGCAGGGAATAGTTTGCTTATAAATTATCTCTTTGTTAGTTTAATTATTGCAGCTGTTCTGGGTGTGCTAATGAGCGTTATTCGTTTCTATCCGAAAATACTCAGCTGGTGCCTAACAAACAAATGGAAATTTTTGAGTATCCCTTTAATTATTGTAGCTTTTGGAATATTAATATGGCAAGGATTTGACAGATTATTCGGATTTATTCCAGATAACATAAAAGAGACAAAAACATGGCATGCAGCATCAAATACTTTTCCGGGTATTGGCAAGGAATTTATGCCTGCTCTTGATGAAGGTTCTTTTCTTTTGATGCCAACAACCATGCCCCATTCAGGAATTGAAGAAAACCTCGAAGTTATAAGGTTACTGGATTTACAGGTTAACTCAATACCTGAGGTAGATGCAGTTGTTGGTAAATGGGGACGTGTTGGTTCAGCCCTGGACCCTGCTCCTATATCAATGTTTGAGAATATAATTAATTATAAACCTGAATATATTATTGATGAAGACGGGCACAGATTAAGATTTAAAGTCGATAAAAATGATGCGTTTTTACTTAAAGACAGTACTACATATAATCCAAAGACAGATGAGTTCAAAAATATTGAAATGGATGAACTGGTTGAAGATAAAAGAGGTAAATATTTTCGCCAGTGGCGTGATCATATAAAATCTCCGGATGATATCTGGAATGAGATCATAATCCGGTCAAATATTCCGGGATTAACTTCTGCGCCCAAATTACAGCCTATACAAACACGCCTTGAAATGCTGCAAACCGGCATGCGTGCTCCTATGGGTATAAAAGTCTATGGTCCTGATCTGGAAACCATTGAACAGGTTGGCTACCAGCTGGAAAAACACTTAAGGAATGCCGAAGGTGTTTCACCGGTGTCTGTTTTCGCCGACAGGATAGTTGGTAAGCCTTATCTTGAAATAAAGATAAACAGGAATGCAATTGGCCGATATGGACTAACCATAAAAGATTTGCAATCAGTATTAAGCAGTGCAGTAGGCGGAATGCAGCTAACAACCACAGTTGAAGGCAGGGAACGGTTTCCCGTGCGTGTCAGGTATGCAAGGGAGTACAGGGATAATTCCGAAGATCTTAAAAAAGTGCTGATACCAACTGCTTCAGGCACGCAAATTCCGCTAGGTGAACTGGCTGAGATTAATTATACACGTGGCCCTCAGCTTATAAAAAGTGAGAACACATTTCTTGTTGGATATGTGATTTTTGATAAAAAGGACGGTTATGCTGAAGTAGATGTTGTTGAAAACGCACAGAAATACCTGAAACAAAAAACCGAACAGGGAGAATTCAATATTCCATCCGGGGTAAATTATGTTTTCACAGGAAATTATGAGAATCAGATAAGGGCAACCAAAAGGCTTATGCTTGTTATTCCAGTTTCATTAATCGTTATATTCCTTATTCTCTATTTTCAGTTCAGATCTGTAATAAATTCAGCCCTTATCTTTTCTGGAATTATAGTTGCATATTCCGGTGGATTTATAATGTTATGGTTATACGGCCAGGAATGGTTTATGAATTTTTCTGCATTTGGAATGGAATTCCGGGATATGTTTCAAATGCATACCATAAACCTTAGTGTTGCGGTATGGGTGGGATTTATAGCTCTGTTTGGAATTGCTTCAGACGATGGGGTACTTATAAGTACTTATATTAAACAAGTGTTTGATAAGAAAAAACCGGATACTATTGAGGCAGTCAGGGCAAATATTATGGAAGCCGGTACAAAAAGAGTACGTCCCGCTATAATGACTACAGCAACAACAATCATCGCCCTTATACCTGTTTTATCCTCCACAGGCAAAGGCTCGGATATTATGGTCCCAATGGCTATTCCAATAGTCGGCGGTATGCTCATTGCAGTACTAACTATTTTTGTAGTCCCTGTCCTCTACAGTATGTGGCAGGAAAGTAAGATAATCAACAAAAAACAATATAATGAAAAGACATAAATCAATATATCTCTATGTATTTCTGCTCATTTTCATATCACTAAAAGTGAATAGTCAGGAGATTTTACAGGAATATATTCAAACAGCAGCAAAGAATAATCCCGAACTGAAAGCCAGGTTTAATGAATACCAGGCAGCACTTCAGGTCGTGCCCCAGGCTGGCGCATTAACTGATCCCCGGGTTGCTTTCGGCTATTTTATTCAACCTGTTGAAACAAGGGTCGGCCCACAACAGGCCCGGATATCTGCTGTACAGATGTTTCCCTGGTTCGGCACTCTTAATGCCATGGAGAACGAAGCGATTCAAACAGCAAAAGCAAAGTATGAAGCCTTTGAAGAGGCTAAATCAAACCTGTTTTACCAGGTTAAATCTGCTTATTACGATTTATATGTGACACAAAAGGCAATAGATATAATGCTGGAGAATATCGATATACTTAACTCTCTTTATCGTCTTGCAATGATAAAAATAGAAGCAGGTTCTGCTTCTGCGGTTGACGGGTTGAGAATAGAAATGGAAACAGCAGATCTTGAAAACCAGCTTGCGTACTTAAAAGACACATGGTTTGCACAAACAGTAAAATTCAACAAACTGTTAAATACAGAAAGCACAAATCCTGTTCAATTGCCTGATACACTCTGGAATACTGATTTATTACCAGGTAAAACAGTTATTCTTGATAGCATAATATCGGGAAATCACCAGTTAGTGAATCTGGATTTTAAAACCGAAGCTTTAAAATACAAAGAGCTGGCAGCGAAAAGATCAGGTAAACCGGGTTTTTCCGTTGGCATTGATTATATCGTCACGGGCAGATCAGATAATACTATGACAGATAACAGCATTAACGGAAATGATGCCATAGTATTTCCAAATATCGGAATAACAATTCCTCTATACCG
>CAZFHF010000221.1:0-5811 GCA_964518655.1 uncultured Bacteroidales bacterium
AAAATCATTAAAGGAAGATGTTATTGAGGGTTTTAAGGCTGGCGGGGATGATTATATTACCAAGCCATTCAGCATGGAAGAACTATTGTTCAGAATTGAAGCGATATTGAGGAGAACAAAAAAAGACGGTAAGAGCATAACACAGGCGGAATTTAAAATAGGCAATTATACTTTCAATTCGCATAAGCAGATTCTGAAGCTGGGTGATAAAGAACAAAACCTTACAACAAAGGAATCGGACCTGCTAAAGTTATTATGCACAAATAAAAATATTGTGCTTGAAAGGAACTTTGCACTTAAGACTATCTGGATTGATGATAATTATTTTAATGCCAGGAGCATGGATGTATATATAGCTAAACTAAGGAAGTATCTCAAAGATGATTCCAAAGTTCAGATCATTAATGTCCATGGTAAAGGCTTTAAGCTTATTGATTAGTTTTTTCACTGTCCGTTCCATCCTGAGATTCTCGCCAGTATCCACCACATAGCGTAAGCTTTCCTGTTTGCAGTTATATGTTGTGTATTGTGGGCGCCATAAGTGGCATCACCCCCCGGTGCTGTTTTATTTTCATAGTAATTTGTTCCCAGCACAGACGAATTCTGCCAGTCCTCATAAAAATTACCGCCATACTCTGCGGAATTACCGTTATCACCTGCATCTTCCCAGTAATTATCACTCATGTCATGTGTGTCAATACTGTAATAGTCAAGGCAAAACTGGTTATTATCTATGCAGTGGTTTATTATAAGCTCAGCCTGGTCCTTCGGATGACCTTCACCGACATTGCTCCCTGCATTTGCATGGCCTGTCATGAATATAAAAGTAACAGGCACAGTCCTTTGATCCGGGCCGCTTCCAATCTTTGTCCCTCCGGTACCGTATTCCGATATCAATGAATCCATCCCCGGCAGATAGTTCCCGGCTACGTTATGCCCCGCTATGTTGCACCACGACCACATAACAACGTTGATACGGGCATTATCTGGATCATCAAGATAATTTCTTGTAGCCTGAATAAAGGCTGTCTCATTCCTGCTCAGGTCAGCAGCATCATCACCTCCTGCAGCATAATCTGACATTACACAATCATTGAAATCAAGCCTGTCAGACTGAGGTGCCCTGTTTGTTATTCCAAAAAGTATATCATCCCCGGCCTTATAATCCTGCAATCCAAAGAGTCCGTATGCCACATGCGTGCCGTGTGAGGTATGCTGATATGCTATATGCAGATTATTACGCGCTGAATTTATATATTGCTGTGGTATTGCCCTTAGTACATTTTCCCTGGCTACTGAAAATCCGGCAATGTAAAGACTGGAATCACCTGTATCTCCATTACCCGGGTCTGCGTTTTTGGCTTTTTCACAACCTGTGAAAACCAATGAAAGAAAGGCAATACATAAAAATATTACTCTGATTTTTTTCATGATAAAGACGGTTTTTTGGTCAGGTACCTGGTTAAAAAAGTAGAATTATTGCTTGTATAAGGTTTTTAACGATATTTACCTGTAATAGGTTACATTACATCGGGATACTATCCTGGAGTGCATCCAGGGACAGGATAGTATCTTAGCGTATATTTAGTGTCAGGATAGTATCCGTGAATATCAAAAATCAGGATAGTATCCCGTATATTAACTTCAAAGACTGTGAAATCTTTTCTTCCATGGGCATATTCACATCAAGCCAGTGTATCTTATCCCCTGCCCTTTCCATCTTGCGGAACCATGTCATTTGCCGTTTTGCAAACCTGTGGATGGAAATATTAAGTTTCTCAACCATAGTATCATAATCCATCTTCCCTGTGATATATTGTGTGATATACTTGTATTCCAGTCCGTAATACATCAAATCTTCAGGCCTGACACCCTCGTCCAGAAGTACTTTAACCTCCTCAACCATCCCTGCTTTCAGACGTTCATTCAGCCTTGCTGTTATTCTTTCACGCCTGGACATCCTGTCAGCATTTATTCCGAGATAGATATTTTTTATATCAGGATATTCCTGTTTTGGTTCAGGATGCCCCCTGTAATACTGTTCTATTTCAATTGCCCTCATTGCTCTCTTCTTTGTGTCAATATCAGTAATATTATGTAGTTTCTTATATGACGACAATATTTGTGCGAGCTCTTCCAGTGATTTTAACTCCAATTCCTTTCTTAATTCCCTGTTCTGAGGTACTGGCAGAAGTGTGTAGCCTTTGGTAACTGCTTCGATATATAGTCCTGTGCCGCCGCATAATAGCGGAATATTTTTCCTTGCTTTTATCTCTTTATATACTTTAAGAAAAGCCTGCTGGAACTCATATACATTGAATTTATCACCCGGCTCCAGGATATCTGTCAAATGGCAAGGTATTTGCTTCCCGTTTACAATATAGTCAGCATAATCTTTGCCTGTACCAATATCCATTCTTCGGTAAGCCTGCCGTGAATCGGCACTTATTATCTCACCGTTCACATGAGATGCAAGATGAGCAGCAAACCTTGTTTTACCGCAGGCTGTTGGCCCTAAAACCGTTATTAAATCATATTTTATTTTGCCCATTAATTAAAAATAGTATTACTTTGCATGCCCCTGGTAAAAACAATATAATGGCAAATAAAATTAATATTAAAAATAAAAAAGCCTGGCATGACTATGAATTTATTGAAAAATTCACAGCAGGATTGCAGTTGACCGGGACGGAAATTAAATCTATCAGGCTTGGAAAAGCAAGCCTTGTTGATTCATATTGTTTTTTCATTAAGGGAGAGTTATGGGTAAAAGGGATGCACATTGCTGAGTACGAATGGGGTTCACATTATAATCACGATCCAAAAAGAAACAGGAAACTGCTGCTCACCAAAAGAGAATTAAAAAGGCTTGAGAAAAATGTCAGGGAAAAGGGATTAACCATCATTGCCACACATCTGTTCATTTCTGACAAAGGGTATGCAAAAATTGAGATTGCTTTGGCCCGTGGAAAGAGGGAATACGATAAAAGAGAGACGATGAAAAAGAGGGATACGGAACGCCAGCTCGACAGGCTTCGTAAAAAATAACGATTATTGCGAAAAGAAGAAGTTATTCAGCTCATATATATCATCTGTTGACAGTTGCGAATCAAAGTCAAAGAAACTGTCTATGGCACGAAGCATTTCATCAAATGATATATAATCGTCTTTATCGCTGTCCAGTGTTTTAAATTTGGGGGGTATCTCAATGTATTCCGTTCCACGTTTTGGCCTGTAACTTTCAGGGCTTCTGATATAAAAATCGATCTCATTTCTCCCGACAGCCATTGATTGATCGAGTATAGCTGCCAGATCATCCTCAGTTATCTCTACCCCGTCGTCATTTACATAAGCACCCGCTCTGGAAAATACTTCCTTGTCCATATAATCGGGCACCCCGTCCTTATCTGAATCAACAGCACAGCCTGAAGAATCTGTCTTTGCTCCCGGAGGTGTGTCAGGGCATTCATCCCAGCCGTCAAACCAGCCATCATTATCAACATCACTGTAAAGCACCGAATAATCATAATCAATATCTGCAAAAAGCCTTTCTACCTGTAATGTCTTAGGACTTGAGAATAAATCAAGATGAAATGTAACATAGGTAAACATGAACCAGTCATTCAGCTTATCTCCAACGATAACTGACTGGTTTATTGAGGGATCGTTTTTTGAGCTCACATGATCAATGGCATCAGAGAAAGTATAATGTACGGAATTCCCTAATCTGAGCATCAGCCTGTCAGACAAATGAAAGTCAAATCCGAAATCAAAAACTGCAGCAAATGCATACTGGGGGTAATCACCAAGGCCCCAGTCATATTTTCTTAATGGTGTTTCATATGTATAATCTCTCTGCATTCTCATACTGATGATCTCATTAGCAGGGTCATCAGGCAGGTTCCTTATTGTTCCGTCTGACCAGTAAAATAATTTGCCCGGGACTTCCCTTGAGGTGCCATTTTCATTAGCTATATAATATCCAATGCTGTCAGCCTTTGAATCGAATATAACCGTTTCAAATCCTAATGATAAAAAAGGATGGATGCTTCTTTCCTTCTTCTTGTAAAAATGATCAAAGTCGTAGTTAATATTAAATCCAAAAGCATAAATATCTGAACGGAAGTTAAAATTCCTTGCCGTATTGGTGTAATTTCTTTCATTCCCCGATATCTTACCGCCCATAAAGTAAAAGTTTACTTTATAAAAATGGCCATTATCTATATAGGTGGCCACATTCACCTTATATCCGAGCTCCCCTAATGTTGGCGAATAATTGTTATTCCTTATGTCGCCGAAGTAGTTGAGCACTCCTCCTCCAAAGCCAACTACTGGCTTATATACAGGATTAATATTCTCCACAGTCTGTTTCAGTATCTTATCAAACTCATCCTCCTGCGCAAACATATAACAAGTGATACTGCCCAGCACTATTAGTAATATTAGTTTCAAACGAAACATACCAAGGTGTTATTTATACCATTTCTGGTTAGCTATCATCAATGCTTCCTGTACTGTAATTCTCTGACCGTTATTATATGCTGAAACAAATGCATCATCAATATCGGTAGTATTCCAGATATTAACTCTGTAATCCCTTGCTTCCTTATATACTTTAAAGGAACCTACTGAATATTTAAGCCAGTCTTCATGATATTCTTTCCGCACTTCCCTGTCAAGTTCATACTTCTTAAAATAACGTTTTATATCAACCGGCTTGTGGCCTGCTGCCACCTGAACACGGTAATATATTCCTGATTCAGGTTCCAGCACATATGCCAGGTCACGTTTAAATTTGTACTTGCCGGTTTTAGAAGCTTTTGGCTTGGTGATTTTTGTCTTCACAGGCTCTTTTTGCTCCTGTTCCGGCTCAATTTTAATTTCCGGCTCTTTCTGTTCCGTTTCAGCCAGTAAAGTTACCGGCTCGGCTTTCAGATCCATAAGAATAGACTGTAGCTGTTCACCGGTTACTGATGCTACATCCAGGTCCTTTTCAATAACATCAATACTAATAGTTTTCTCATCAACAAGATAGGAAAATTTACCGCTTATGACCGGAGGGGCAGGTTTCTGGTCATTCCTGGGGATAAGCCTGTATGAAACAACATAAAATGATTCTGCCGGCAGGTTCATCCACAGGAACTTTGCCGTTTGATCCTTAAAAGTGAAAATGCCGTTTTTATCTGTTATATCAACAGCAGTATACCCTGATGGTATGTTCTCCTCAATTTTTGCAAATTTCTTTTTGTCTTCCTTATTAACCAGCATATTTACTATATATTCGTTATCGTCCCCGCTTAAGTAAGGCTTTTGTCTTATACATGTTATATTCTCAGCTTCCCTGGAAACAGGCGGAATATATTGGATCACTTTTTCCTCAAATTCATTAATGTCAACTATAAGTTCAGGATCAATATTTGGTGAAGGACGGATGAAGATTGATTGTGAAGCGAGTGTAACTGATTTCCTTTCATTGTTATCAATATAGGAAAATTTACCGCCAATAGAAAATGTTCCTTTTAACCGCTCATCAACCCTGACCTTATAAATAAAAGTAAACTCATCATCATCCGGCAGCTTAAGCCAAATCATTCTTACCCTTTTGTCTTCAAAAGAAAAATCAGCATTTGACGATAAGTATGAAGATGCTGTGAGGCCGGCAGGAATTATCTGCTGAAAACGGGAAAAACTTTCAACATCACCCTTGTTAACAGTGATACGTACTTCAAACTCACCTCCTGCAGCAACTTCCACAGGAGTATCCATCTTCAGTTTAACATCAGAGGCCTGAAATAAATTAATAAAAAATAC
>CAZFHF010000222.1:0-1365 GCA_964518655.1 uncultured Bacteroidales bacterium
TCAACCTATCAGATCACAGGAGCCGACACAACAAACTGCAGTGCAGTAATATGGACTACTTCCGGGGACGGTTCATTTGATGACTTTGCCATACTTAATCCTCTGTATAATCCCGGAATTAATGACAGGATGAACGGATCAGTGACATTATACATTGAAGCATTCGGATTACCCGGCTGCTCCAGTGCTCTCGATTCAATGGTGTTGACTATTCCACCCCAGCTACAAGCTGCTATAGGAGCTCCTGCTCCTTTTACCATCGGGCAGTACACTGAAATTGAAGTGTGCATGTCAACAGATGATCATATTGTTATCCAGGATCTTGGTTATTATCTTGTTGCTCCTGATGGAGTAACAACAGTAACACTCAAAAAAGCTCCCATGGAGTATGATTTCTTTGGCATATGTAACCTTGGAAGTGATGTAAATGATCTTTGCTTTACAACAGAACTGCCAATAGAGGATACTCTCGATGTATGTTCAGAACCCACTCCTTTATCAGGTGATTTTGCCGCAACAGGCGACTGGAGCGTATTGTACGGTATGAATCCGGCAGAAGGAGGCTGGGCAGTACAGCTTAAAGATACTGCAAATAACAGGGGAGGAATTGACGGTTCGCTTATTTACGCAACTATCACATTTATTGATACTGCATATACTGGTCAGGTTAAAGCTATATTTTTTGATTCGGATACTATTGATATACCAATTCTTGAGCCCGCAAAGACCTCATACCTTGTACCACTTGGCCTGCGTACAAGCTGCTACGGTACATGTGATGCAACAGGTATTGTAAACGTTGTCGGAGGCACACCTCCGTATGTAGATTATAACTGGAGTCCTGCCCCTGCCGGCGGAAACGGCATAGATACCGTCCTGCTTTGCGAAGGCACCTTTTCTGTGACGGTTACTGACGATTTTGGATGCCAGACAGTGGCAACTGTTGAGGTAACATCTCCCCCTGAAATAGTAATTGGCAATGTATTATATACCGATTCTATAGTCTGTAACGGAGATAACAATGGAGTAATTGCCGCCAAGGCATCAGGAGGTACGGGAACATTAACATATACATTGCTGCCGGGAGATATTCCATCATCGGAAGCTGACTCAGGAAGATGGGAAAATCTTTCGGGAGGTACATATGCTATACATATTGAAGATGCCGGCGGCTGTTCGCCAAATGATTCACAAATATATATTTATGAACCTGCGCCTCTGGCATTAAGCTCAATTGATATTGACAGTGTATCATGTACCGGCTTCAATGACGGATCAATAACAGTTACTGCCACGGGAGGCACTCCCCAGTATATATTCTGGATAATCCCCGGAGTAGAGATAAATAATGACGGATTGTTTGAA